>JBHIFI010000004.1:0-58353 GCA_046761005.1 Thermoplasmata archaeon | reverse complement strand
AAGAGGGCAGGATATCGAAGGAAGTCTATGAGGAGAACCTCAAGAGGATAGAGGGCGAATAAAAACCTATAAATGAAACGTTTTGTAATCTTGATTGCCGAGGGCTCATAGATCAGTCTGGAAGATCGCCACCTTCGCATCTCTCTTGAGCGAAACAGGTGGAGGTCGCGGGTTCAAATCCCGCTGAGTCCATGAACCTTGAGTCCTAATCCTACCCGCCAGATTTCGTCTGGAGCGATACTGCATTGTCGATATGCGCTTTTTTCCCTCGAGGGATGGTTTTCGAAGTCTGGTGGAGACAGCGGGAACAAATTTATATCATACCATTCTTGCCACTAACGTGAGCTTCTCGAGGATAATGGATATTGATAGAATAGGCGAGCTGAAGAACCGGACATGGTGGTGGTGGTGGCACATATTCTTCCTCAAGAATCGGGAAAATCCGGAAAGAACAAAACAGCTAATGATTCTCTTGGGAACGAGGAACACAAGGATTGTTGAAGTTAATGATGTTCCGTGGCTGAACAGGTTGGCAATCCAACGCGAGGGAAATCATCTCACTTTCTATGGACTGTGCGCCTCATGGTTTTTTGACGGAAGGAGAATGAGGGAGCCTCTCTTCATCGATCAGGGAAGGACGACTTCGAGGTGGAATGAAAACGAGGGTGAGCTTGTTCTCAAGAATGATAATACCTACAGCTTTGCCAGAAAGGGTGAGGATCATCTGGTCACGATCAGAAGACCTGATGTGGAGATAGAGATGAAGATGGTGCCTTGGACACCCTTCATGTCTAGGATAGAGCCAACTGGGAAACGCTACTTCGCGGATTTGGGTTATCTGATGCACAAGATCAGAGGGACGCAGGTGACCGGCAGAATCAGGATTGATGATATCGAAACCGAAGAGGAGGGGACCGCCTACTTCCAGAAGGTGAGGATAAACAGCCCCACGTCGCCTTGGTACTGGGGCGTCTTTCACACCGATTCCGGTTGTTACGTCGACTATTTCATCCCCCATATAGGCCCGCCCGCTTTCCGCAGGTCTCTAGGACACAACAGCAGACTCGACTGGGGTGAATGGCCGCTCTCAAGAAGTTGGCAGTTCTATGACTCTTCCTACGGGGATTTTCATAAGATCAAGAACATAGCGATGTCCAAAAGGTATGAGAACGACCTTCCCGTATTCACTCTTCGGGGACGTGAGGAGGACAGAAGCATAGAGATGGTCATGAAGGCCTATTCTCGAGCCCATTGGAAGGTGAAGCAGCCCTTTCTGAGGTTCTTTTGCACATACCTGTACTACAATGAATATCCCGTCAATGTCGTGAAGTTCGACTTCAAGTGTGGGTTCAAGAGAAGGACGCTTTCAGATCTAGGTCGTTTCGTAGGGAATTGTGAGCACAGTTGGGGAATGGTATAGCGCGACTTTCGGTTGATTGGACGTTCTTACTTCTATCCGAATCCTCTTTGCGTACTGGACCTTGAATCCCGAGGCTATTAGTAGCTCATCATGTCGGTTTTCATGAATTCCCTCAGCAAGGATGTGGCATAGCTTCCTGGAATGAGTTCAAAGGATGCCTTGACGAAATCTTCTCCGACATAGAACTCGAAGTCCTTGAGCGGCCCAAGAATCTCCCTACGCGAGCCCTTCGATGAGATTCTCGGTATCTTTGGTACAAGGAAATCTTGGGGCTTCACCCCCTCCCTCTCAATGACGGATGTCTCGATCTCGCCCATTTCCCCGTCAGCATAATGCGGATTGGTTCCCAGAATTAGTCCGCTAACGAAAGCCTTTCCCTCCTGGACTCTTCTAGCAGCTTTGGTGATGTTTCCCTCGTTGACGAGCACTGGTCTCCTTCTGTCCGGAAGTCCGTCGTTCTTGGCAGGGAGAATCAAGTCACCTAGAATGGGCTCGTGGAGTGGGAGACTCCTCCTCAACCTCTTGCTGAGAATCTTGTTGAAAAGATAGGACTGATATGCGTGAACAAACATCATCTGGAGATTTGGCGGGAGGCTCAATATCGCACCTACAAAGTCCTCGGGGTTCTTGACCAGATGGTTCAGAATTGCCCTTTCAAATGACAGGTTCTTTGGAAAGGCCTTTAGTGCCCCGGAGAAATCGTGGCTATTGTCAAGGAGTCTTCTTGCTTCCTGAACGTCATCCGATTCGGTTGGAAATGGATGTCCAAGATATGACAGAACCGCTCCCTCAAAATCATCCCTGCATATTTTCCTTCCTATGACGTGGGTAATAGGTCTTGCCGCGCCAAACCGCTGGACTCCGAAGAAATTAGGAAATCCTCCGATCTCAATTATAGAATGTGTGATTCTCGATACTCTCTCGAGCGTTTCTGATCTGGAGAGCTTTATGTTACCGATTCTAACGCGAAACCTGTTTCCCAAAAGGTTGCCAAGATCGATTCTCTTGTCCGTTTGAAAGACATCCAGAATCTCAATATCCTTTATGTTCAGATTTCCCAGCATTTCAGGCGGACTGTCGAATTGAACGAGCTGAGTGGTTACCGCCCTCTTATCCTTCGTTCCCGCGAATCTTATTCTTCTTCTGCTGATTCTCAGAGTTCTTGCGAGGATCCTGACTAATCTGTTGGTTTCCCAGTTTCTCGCCCTAATCTTTGCGACTGTGTAGCGTCCATCTTTCGCCTTTGTCAAGGGAATTGATACCTCTTCGACGATGAAATCCTCTGGTCTTATCCTAAGCTTCCCGCCGATTCCAGGGGCCTCTGTGAGGGAAGCCTCGATTCCCAGAATCTCTTCCATCAAGAACACATCATTTGAATTCCTTTTCAAGAAGAGTCTTGCACTCGTCGAACTTCTTGGAGAGCTGCCTCGCCGACCGCCGAAAAACAGTTTGCGGTCTTCCCTTTTTCACTCTTAGGAAGATCTGGGGTCTGTCAAGCTGTGGATGACCTGGGATATACCTCGCGTCAGAAACATCCTTGTCCTTGAGAAGCTGGCTCAAAAGTGGAAAGATTATCGTCTCATCGGAGTCTGATATCTCGATTCTCATCAGAGTCTTCTTCAGGTCTAGAAGCTTGATGTCCATGATGCTCAACTTCCAGATATACAGAGTCATCGTATTTCTAGTTTATGACTCAGGCTAGGTCCTCTGGTGCGCAATTAACTCCACGATTCTTGCTCAACCGAACCGAGGCGCCCTTCAGCCTTCTTTTCACATGCGGATAAAGGATGAGCTCCTCAATTTCGAGGTCCCGAGGGAAAGAAGGATGAATTGATGCAAGCCTGTCCCTCAAGCGGGAGAATTCATCCTCGTCTGAGAAGGAGCTCATTATAGAGGGGTGGCAGGATACCCCCGCCTGCATCAGATTGGATAATGCATTCAGCTGAAGCTCAAATCCCCTATTCGCACCTGTAAGTCTGGTGAATTCTTCCTCACTGCACCCTTTGAGGGAGACCCGTACGTGCAGATTCCCAAATGCTGCCAAATTATCCGCGTATGAGCGATCGATGAGGATTCCGTTTGTTTCAAGAATGAAATTGTAGTTGGTCTGGTCTACAAGCTCAAGAAGGGAGAGGAGGTGTTCCTTTCCGATGGTTGGCTCCTGCCCGCTGAGCCGCCAAAGCGTGTATCCCGTCTTCTCGGAGATTCTTTTCATCTTATGAAGGACCTGTTCTGCATCATAGAACTCTCCCACTTTCTTCGTGTGTCCCCATATTCCGTCTCCCGCCCAGCAGAAAAGACAGAGAAGATTGCATCCCACGACATCGCCCGTCACGATCCCGCCGTACCACTTCGCCGGCCTGAAGCGATAGTATTTCCTGCGAATGCCCTGGCAGACATCCTTTTCGATGCGTTCACTCCTTTCTATTGGATCGTACATTGTCCTCGGGAAGATCACTTTTCGGGAGGGACTCATTTGTGGGCCTGAACTTGTACCCGTAGTGTATTACTCCCGCCTTCCCCTCCTCGCCGAGCTTTCGGAAAGTCGCCTCAACTTCCATCCCTATCTTAATGTCGCATTCATCGCAGTCTATGATAGGTGCGGTGAGTCTAGCTCCGTCCTTCATTTCCACTATTGCAATGATATATGGTTTCTGCATCTCAAAGTCCTCTGGAGCATCGTGAACTACCGAATAGGAAACGACCTTTCCCGTACCACACAGCTTGATAGATTCCATCCTGCCTATGCTTCTCCTGTGGCAACTTGGACAAACGGATCGTGGGGGAAAATAGATCTTCCCGCAGTTTCCGCACCTTGATGCGAAGAGGTTATATCTGCTGGGCGTCTCCCGCCAGAACCTAGGAATAGCCAATCAATCACCCCTTTCGAATATATGAACAACAGCGGTCGCTCCCGTTCCTCCTACATTATGGGCCAAGCCCAAGGTTGCATTATCAACTTGGCGTTTCTCCGCCTCTCCTCTAAGTTGTCGAACGATTTCGATGGCTTGGGCAACGCCCGTTGCACCAACGGGCTGCCCCCTCGCCTTCAGCCCGCCTGAGGTATTCACAGATATCTCTCCGTTGAGGGCAGTCATACCCTCTTCAGTAGCCTCACCACCCTTTCCCTTCTTGAAGAACCTCAAATCCTCGATAGCCATGATTTCCGCAATCGTGAAGTTATCGTGGATCTCTGCAACATCTATTTCATTAGGTGTCTTCTTCGCCTGATGGAAGGCCTTCTTGCCTGCAATTACCGTGGCATCCATCGTGCAAATATCTCTCCTGCTGTGGAGCGCAAGCGTATCCGTTGCGATTCCGGAGCCAACGATCCTGATCGGGGTGTCCGTAAACTTCTTGGCTTTCTCTACAGGACAGAGGACAACAGCCGCAGCTCCATCTGATAGAGGTGCGCAGTCGAACATCCCAAGGGGACTGGCGACCGGAGGAGCATTGAGAACCATTTCCATTGATATCTCCCTCTTGTATTGTGCATTGGGATTCATGGCCCCATTCCTGTGATTCTTGACAGCGACCGCAGCAAGCTGTTCCCTTGTCGTTCCGTAGACGTGCATATGCCTGCGGGCCATCATCGCATATAAGCTTGGGAAAGTCGCACCGAAGACAGACTCCCATTCCTGGTCCGCAGTTGCTGAGAGGATTTGGAGTGCCTGTGCGTCCCCAACATCCGTCATCTTCTCAGCACCTCCAACGACGACGATGTTGTACATGCCCGAGGCAACCGCCATATACCCTGTGGCTAGTGCCACGCCTCCCGAGGCTCCCGCGGCCTCAACCCGAACCGATGGAAGGTGCAAATTTGCTAGTCCGGAGTAGTCTGCGACGAGGGGGGCGATATGCTCCTGCTCTATGAACTTCCCTGCTGACATGTTTCCCACATAGAGGGCATCGATTTGCTGACTAGTTATCCCCGCATCCTCTATCGCTTTGAGTCCGGCCTCTATGCCTATCTCCCTAAAGGATTTGTACCAGAGTTCCCCGAACTCCGTCTCACCTATTCCGATGATAGCTACATCTCGCATCAGGCACCCTCCGCCAGTACTATCTTGCCTCTGAACTTAGCGTACGTTGCATAGTCAATGAACTTCCCGCTCGATATCATATTGTCCACGAAAAGGTAGGGGTCATTTCTGAGCTCCTTTATCCTTTCTTTGACGGTGATATCAAAACCATCTGACCCGGCACCTGAACCATAAGCAATCGCCAATATCCGGACTCCTGGTTCTGAGACATCGAGAATCGCTGCGAGACCAAGGAGAACAGCTGCAGAATAAGTGTTCCCTATTACGGGGGAGAGGAGACCTGTCGTCGTTTGCTCCCTGCTGAAGCCCAGCTTCTTTGCTGCCTTAAGCGGAAACTTCCCGTTCGGCTGATGAAAGACCACGTGGTCGTAATCATCGGAAGTCGTCCCAGCAATTTCCATGAGATTCTCGCCGCAGGTCAGGACGTGTTTGAAGTAAGCGGGTTCCCCAGTGAACCTCCCTCCGTGTTTGGGGTACAGTTGCCCTTCCCTCCTCCAGAAGTCAGGGGTATCTGTCGTATAGGAATACGTCTCGTTTATTCTTGCTGATATATTCTCTGTTCCAATGAGGAAGGCCGCGCCACCTGCAGAGGCAGAATACTCCAGAGCATCGCCTGGAGCACCTTGAGACGTGTCTGTTCCGATGGCCATTCCATACTTCATCATACCTGAGGCGACGAGACCCATACATGTCTGTATAGCTGCTGTTCCGGCCTTGCATGCGAACTCATAGTCCGCTGCTGTCAGATGAGGTGAGGCCTCGATAGCCTCCGCGACTATCGTTGCAGTTGGCTTTACAGCGTATGGATGCGATTCGGAACCTACATATATAGCTCCGATTTCCTTGGGGTTGATGTTGCATCTCTTCATGAGGTTCCTGGCGGCCTCGACGGACATGGTTGTTACATCCTCATCAGGTGCAGGGACGGACTTGCTCTTTATGTTCAGTCCGCGGCTGATGGCCTCGCCATCTGTTCCCCAAACCTTTCCTATTTCGACAGGTGTAATACGCCACCTCGGAACGTAGCCTCCATAACTGACTATTCCAACTTCCAATATATCACAACCCTGCAAGTCTTTCCACGAGTTTCGGAACCTCAAGATCGGTTCTAACGAGGCAGACCTTCTCGAGTTCTGCGAGCTTTATGGCAAGTGAGTCGACCCTCTCGGGTCTAACATAGACGACCATTGCTGGCTTGAGCGGATGGGCTCTGACAGCCACCATCGGAGATCTTCCGAACTTAACACCAACGAATATGAGAGCCCTCTGGCTACTCCATCCGTATATCTTGTGATAGTCCGATGAGCCCATTTGTGTTATTGCTTTCAAACTGTCCAGAATAGTGTAACCATTGACGTTGTTGATGGGAGGTGCCTTCTCTGCCAGGCTGGCACCCTCGATCTCCCTGACAAATATGTCTGCAGGAATTCCCACTGGAAACTCCCTGATGCTCAATATGCCTTCGTTATCATCACCCTCGAACTTCTTTGAAAATTTTCCTCCTGAGAGTTCATCCAGCCTCATCAGGGCATCGACGATGCGTCTAACCGTTTTGATGCCGGGAGAAGACCTCCTTCCTGATTCGTAGTCGCTGATCACCGAGGGAGAGACATTCATCTCCTTGGACAGGTTGAATTGGGAGACACCCATCTCTTCTCGCCACTTTCTCATCGTTCTACCAGGCTCATCACTCAGAGTTATGTCGGCAGCGACCCGTTCTCGCAGCCCGCTCCTCATTGGGAGGTGGGTAGAATATCCCCCTATATAAGATTGTCGAAATAACCATCGGCAATCAACGAACTCCTTCTACCGCCAAGACTTACCCAATAGGCGTCTGGTGTCTCTTGTAACGCAAAGAACAACTCTATTCCGCCACTCGCCAGTTCGGAAAGAATGCCCATTGTTTCTCCCAATCGAGAATGAGAGCCAAGAAAGAATAAAATGCTGAAAAGGAATACAGATAAAGAGGGCCCGTGGGGTAGCTTGGTATCCTTCTAGGTTCGGGACCTAGTGACTCCAGTTCAAATCTGGGCGGGCCCATTTCGCTCCTCTCTTTGAGGTATCCAACTCTTCGTATTGGCAATGTGGTTTTTCAGCTCATCAGCGCCAAGTCCCCTTCGAGTGGAATCTGGGGGCACTCAGAACTCCTTTTTGAGAGCCTCAACAGCATCTGTCCGGAGTGAATGGACCTAGGGATAGACAATCCAGTCAACATCTTGTGAGACCAGAAGCCAGTAGCCCGATCCTGTTCGGAAATACTCATTGGGGCTCATCTCTCTCAGATAGAAGGGTGGAGAAGAATCATACGTCTGAACCTTGACCACTGGCAAGCCAGCGAGGGCATCCGAAACCCTCCTCTCTGTGAGTGAGGAATATCCGACGAAGTTCCAGCCTGCGAACATGCGTATCGTTGTGGCGGGAGCTACAGTTCCCTGTAAGTCGAAGTCCACATCCTCGGACGCCTCAATCCAAAGCGCCATAGTCTCGTTCGCCTCACCGAGATCAAAGTATCTCTTCCAAGGGCTGTACTCCTTCCATGGGTCGGCGATGGAATTTGAGCAGTAGTATCTCACAACAGTGTATTTCCCTGATATGGGCGAAAGAATCGTGGACAGGTCGTTTGAGGCGGGGACCAAGGGGAGGGATATGAGATTCCAACCCTCCTTCAGGGGGATTCTGTATTTGGATGGGTCAATCGCGATGACTACATGGGCCTGGTTATTCTCTACGTTCTGATCGGTGGACAGTAGGGTCTGCGCCACTATTTTGAAGGTACCACCCTCTCTGAACTTGTATATCCAGTCAATGGTCTCAACCTCGCCAGGGTTGAGAATCGTCGAGCCTATTCTGATTTCAGGTCCATAAATCACGACCTCTTGAGGGAACTCCCCTATCACGACTATGTCGTCTAGGTACCATCCAGCATCAGTGATACCCTCGTCGGAGGAGAATCTGAACCTAATCTGAATATCTTTCTCGTCAATGAAATCGGAGATATCGAAGGTGAATTTCTGGAAAAAGAAGGATACAGGGCCGCTGTAGCTAGCGAGGACCTTCCAAGTACCGCCCAACCCGACATCGATGGCCGCGAAGTCGTAGCCTTCCTCCGTCTTGAGCTTCTGATAGAAGTGGAGGGTGGCCCGCGTGGCTCCCTCGAGGCTGAAGGGCGGAGACATCAGTATCTGGTAGGCTCTGTTGGAGTATCTTCCTGTGGCGTCGTTTCCTATCCACCAGCTGTAGCTACCGTTGTGAGATTGCGTTGATACCCTATGCCATTCATTGTTCGATCCAGTCCCGTCATAGTCTATGACGGTCCATGACGGATTCACTGATTCCGCTCCCTCCGTCAGCATCACCTGTGGAATCGGGGGTCCTAATCTCCTGATTTCCACAGATGTGTCGAAGGGAAACTCGGGGCTCTCACCGGAGTTCTCGATGACCGATGTGAACGAGTAGTTTCCCATGGGATAGATCTCTCCGTGGTCAAAATATCCCATCTGAACTACACCGACATCGTGGTAATAGGGAACATTGACCTCGAGCCTGATGGAATCGGATACTCCTGGATAAACTGTGGACGTGGCATTCACCCAGATATAGTGCTTCCCAGGAGCCGCCCAGTGGGGGACTTGGACGCTCAGGGACAGTTGAGAACTTCGATTCGGCGAAAGGGTCACTTGATTCTTGTCCAACGCGATGAGCCAATTGGATATGTGAGAAGATGTCAAGTCATAAACATCGGCGTTCTTTCCGTCATTGAGGACGGTGACATCGAAATTCCCCCATTGCCCTCTCGGGATTGTCGATCTCTCCTCAGTCGTTGACAGGGATACGTGATCAATAACCTGGAAAGGATTATCCGCTATCTCGAGGAGATAGAGCGCGGCTCCTATGTTATCCTCACAGACAGGAAGTATCTTATCCTCTCTCGGATGAAAGCGGTTGTACGGGGGCCAAAGCGCTAGACTTATATCCCTTTGATCTGGATACAACTCAATTGTGAAGGCGTAGATTCCCATCTCTGCATAGAGCCAATCATCATCCGTTCCCGATGTGATGTAGAGATCGCTGCCCTTCTGGGGAGTGTATCCGGGATGGGCTGAACCAGCCTTGTTCGTGATCCTGTTCGACATCTCATTGGCAAGAGTGGAAAAGAGGAGATTATCCTCAGTGGTGTTCACGGTATTACCCCATGGGTAGAGAATGAGCTGGGAAAAGGAGTGATAGGAGATGGAAAAAACGAAGTTGTGCTGCGCGACGAAATCCCTTATGCTGCTACTCTCAGTTTCGGAAAACGGCCCAGGACCTCTGTAGGTTTGCGATCTTGGTTGATCGCTGGCTCCCGCCCCGCCCCACATATAGTCATAGTTCCTGTTTAGATCGGTTCCAAACGTGCCATCCCAGTTTGGAGATCGATTTTTTCTCCAATTCGTGTAAGACCGGGGGTCATCACCACCATCAAAGGCTCTTCCATCTGGGTTGACCATGGGAATTATCCAGACTTGCCTCTGGTCCACAATATCCGTTATCGTTTGATTGACTCCATATCCACCTGTTAGTGTCTTGATGATGTAGAGACAGACCTCCGTTGCCAGCCATTCCCTGGCGTGATGCAAGCAGTTGAAGTAGACCTCTGGCTCATCTTCCTCGATCTGTGGATTGTCAGATATCTTCAGCGCCCATATGCCTCTTCCCTGGTATGTATTGCCTATCGAGGTGAGGGCGACTATGGATGAATGGTCACTAACTACCTGATTGAGTTCGACAACCACTTCGGTGTATGTATGGTAGTCCGTCACACCATCCTTTGTGTCCACCGGCTGGGAAGACGCTGGTTCGAGCAAGGGGGAGAGGCTCTTTGTCTCCCTCTCAGGAGTAATGGCAGGTGAACCTGAGGCGGTTATGAGGAGAAGTAGCAGGGTGAGGATTAGTGGACATGTTGACTTCATTTGTATGGCCCTGTGGAGGGTATTGACACCCACCTAAATAAGATTGGTTTTTTTCCTAAGGGACGCTTTATGCACAACATACATGCCACTTTTTCCATCCCACTCAGGGGTGGCAGCCATTATCTGTATTCTTTTTCGGAAATTAGGTCCGTCAAGAACCAGAGTTTCGTATTCCCCCCCTTCTCCGGACACGTTGAAACGTGTCTCCTTGCTGAGAGCAATGAGCTTCTCGAGATTGTTCCCCGCCAACCTCTTTCCGAGCCATTCATCTGTCAATCCCTCCGCAGAAACTCCGACCACGAGGATTTCGAACCCAGCATCGATTTCATCGCGAAGAACGACCTCCTGAGACTTTCTCCAAATAGGAGCGAATGTCCTCAAACCAATCCTGTGGCATATCTCGTTTATTCTAGTGTGCTGGTAGTCAGATGCGATAGCACCTACCACAAGACCTTCGATATCCAAATGGTTGAGAACCTCTTCCAGAACATCGAGCTCCTCCCTTGATTCCGTTTTTCTTGAGACCAGAGGAATGCCCAGAGCAGCTGAGTGAAGCTCAGTGAGTTCTATATTCGGAAAGTGGAACATCATCGAGTCTCTTTCTGGAACTATCGTTACTAGTGCCTTCACGCTCCATCCCATTTGCTGGGCTAGGAAGAGGGCATAGGTTGAGTCCTTCCCGCCTGAGAACAGCGAAGCAACCCTCATTCGACATCACATGTAGATTCGTTTCTTAATCATGAGATCACTATGACATCCCACATCATCACATACTCTCATATGACTCTTATGGCTCTCAGTTCCACATCGTACCTCTACAAAGAGATGCTCATGCCCACTTCGTTTCAGGTTCATGTCCTAATCTTCTCAAGTGAATGAGCGAGGTCCCGTTGTTACTCACCCCAAGCTTTTTTTGGGTTCTCGCGATTAGCCTAAAGGAGAATAATGCTTCTCGATGAAATGACTTCGAAGGAGTTTGGAGAGAGAGTGAAAGAGAATCCAGTGGTCATAGTTCCCATCGGGGCTGTTGAGGAACATGGTCCGCATCTACCCCTATGCACGGATTCCATCCAACCAGAGTATGTTGCCTCAGAAGTCGGGAAGAGAACGGGAGCTTTCATCGCTCCCCCCATAAAATATGCAAACTGCTCCTCCACCAGGAATTTCCCAGGTACAATATCCATAAGTTTTGACACAGTGAGATCTCTCGCCTATGATGTGATGTGCGAACTGGCCAGAAACGGATTCAGCAATATTGTTCTCCTCTCGGGTCATGCGGGAAGCCTTCACATGGCTGCCCTCCGGCTGGCCGCAAAGAAGCTTGTGGACGAGAGGGATGTCAATGTGATGGTTGTCTCGGATTATGAGATTCTGTGCCGCTCCAACAAGGTGGAAGAGGGGAATGGGCATTCCGGACTTCTGGAGACCTCTCGTGTCCTTGCAATTCGTCCTGATCTGGTTAAGCCCGAGAGGCCAAAGGGCGAAAGCAGGATTCCTCCATACATGGTCGTGAGGTATCCCGAGAAATATTGGAAGGAGGGTGTGAGCGGGGACTCCTCCAAAGCCACTGCGGATAAAGGGAGGGAATACAATGACTTTGTCATCGACGAGCTTTGTCGGATGATTGATGAGATGAGGGATTTATGATGAAGAGGCTGAAGCGACTTTCGGGAGAGGCCGCTTGCGATTTTGTGAAGGATGGAATGGTAGTTGGTCTCGGGACAGGCAGCACTGTACACTATACCATAAAGAAATTGGGGAGGATGGTGGATAGAGGGCTCAGGATCATAGGGATACCGACGTCCATAGGAACGGAGAATCTCGCAAGACAATGCAAGATTCCCCTTTCTAATCTGAATGAACATCCAAGAGTGGATATTTCAATAGACGGGGCTGATGAGGTCGATCCAAAGTTGAATCTCATAAAGGGGATGGGTGGTGCCCTCGTGCGAGAGAAGATCGTCGCCAGCGTTTCGAGAAGACTGATAATCGTTATCGATCAGTCCAAGCAAGTGTCGAAGCTAGGGTCGAAGTCACCTGTTCCTGTTGAAGTTCTTCCATTTGGATGGGGTGCGGTGATGAAGAAGATTGAGAAGATGGGAGCACAGGTGGGGCTCAGAAGAAGCAAGAAGATACCCTTCGTTTCGGACAATGGAAACTACATACTTGATTCCAAGTTCGAGGAGATAGCATCTCCCAAGAGGCTGGAAAGGAAGTTGAACAACATCCCAGGTGTTGTGGAGAATGGCCTCTTCTTGAAGCTCGCCAACCTCGTTCTAGTGGGAACCGAGCAGGGTGTGGAAAAAATGCGCTAGCTATTTCAGTAGAGAGTGCAGTTCATTCATGTTCTTTACTATTCTCTCGATTTTCTTGTCTTCCTCTTTCTTGATTGTAGCGATGATTTTGCTGAATGGGCTAGAGAGGCGGTAGGCGTGAACTGGCCTTCCCTTTCCCTCCTTTTTAATGTCTCTCTTGGTAACCCATCCTCTTCGACGCAGCTCCTGCATGGCGAGAGAGACCTCGGGTTGCCTGAGTCCGGTTGCTTTCTCTATTTGAACGGAGGTCGTTTCATCCCTTTTTGACAGAAAAACAAGAGTCTTGGCCAGATTCTTGGACATCCCCGTGAAGATGAGCCTCTCGATTATCTCACCGTCTCTCCGGCTCAGCCTCATCTCCCCCTGCATTTATTAATCACCATGGCAATTATTATATTGCGAATATATAATTTTTGCCATTCTACTTGACCATACCAATTCGCACGCTCGGGTCATCAAAAACGCGGGCCTTTTACTCTCTCTCAGTGGAGACCCGCAATCTCCTACATCAGGTGAATCGTAGTGTCAATCCAGTCAAACACGACTAGCCCAAATCCTAAATATAAGTTTGGTGTATAGCACGTTTCACGAGGTCAGAAGGATGAAAATGCCCCGCACAATAAGAGGATTCTGTCCTTCCTGCAACATGCATACCGCTCTCGAGATAGAGAAGGTCAAGACCAGACCTAGGAGCGAGTTCAAGAAAGGCCAGAGAAGATTCAGGCGAATCGTGGCAGGCTACGGAGGATTTCCGAGAGCCAAGTACGAAGGAAGGGAGAAGCCAACCAGACGCGTCTATATTCGCTACCGTTGTAAGGAGTGCGGTAAGGCACATCACCGGAGATGCTTTAGGGTGAAGAAGTTTGAGCTGGAGGACTGAGATGGTCGATTTGCCGAAGCCGAAAAGCCATTTTCTCCAAGTCCGCTGTTTAGATTGCGGGAACGAGCAAATCGTTTTCGATCATGCATCAACTGTCGTTACCTGTCTCGTTTGCGGTGCTACTGTTGTGCATCCCAAGGGAGGGAAGGCGAAGGTAAAGGGAGGAATAGTGAAGGTCGTGGAGTGATGGCAGGACTATGCGAGTTTCCTGAAGAGGGTGAACTCGTTGTTTGCACTGTAAAGAATGTGAAGAACTTCGGCGCATTCGTTTCCTTGGATGAGTACGAGGATAGGGAGGGTTTTATTCACATCGCTGAGGTCGCCACTGGCTGGATTAAGTACATAAGAGACTTCATTCGTGAGGGTCAAAAGGTCGTCTGCAAGGTTCTCAGGGTCGACCCTTCCAAGGGTCACATCGATCTTTCCTTGAAGCAGGTAAATGAACACCAGAAGAGGGAGAAGATACAGCAATGGAAGAATGAGCAGAAGGCTTACAAGCTATTGGAGCTTGTGGCGGAGCGTAGTGGAATGGATGTGAAAACCCTAGGGGAAAAGCACGCAGGCGACCTCATCGAGAAATTTGGCAGCCTTTATGGTGCCTTCGAAGAAGTTGTCTTCGATGAGAAATCTCTTAAGGAGGAGGGATTCAAGGGAAACTGGGTGAGGGCCTTTGTCGAGGTGGCCAAGGAAAACATTCAACCTCCGCTTGTGAACATAGATGGCTTCTTTGAGATCAGCTGTCCTCTTTCCGATGGTATTGTCCACATACGTGAAGCCCTGGGCAAGGCGGAAAAGAACAAGAAGGCAGAGATTTCCATTCAATACGTGGGTGCTCCAAGATATAGGCTAGTCGTGAAAGCTCCTGATTACAAGACCGCAGAGGAGGAGATGAACAAGACGGTGGACAAGGTCGTCCGCTACATAGTCTCGGCTGGCGGAGAGGCAAAATTCAGTAGAAAGGCGTAAGTATGCGCACGCTTATCAGAAAGTGCAGAGAATGCAATATCTACACTCTTGGGGAAAAGTGTCCAAAATGCGGGTCCCCGACGGGTATGGCCCTACCGGCTAGATTCTCTCCAGAGGACAGATATGGCAGATTCAGAAGACAACTCAAATCACAGAGGTGTGGAAATGGAACAGATAAGGATTGAATATCTGGAAAGGCCCGAGCTGAAGAATCCCATATTCATCGAGGGTCTGCCGGGTGTGGGGAATGTGGGGAAGCTAGCCGCTGAGCATCTTCTTTTCGAGCTCCATGCTAAGAAGTTTGCAGATATATACTCAAAGCACTTTCCTCCGCAGGTGGTCGTCGAGGATGGGGGAATCATACGATTGGTGGGGAACCAGCTCCACTACGTGGAGAGAGATGCTGAACGTGAAGACCTCATTATACTCGTTGGCGATTTTCAAGGACTGACACCTGAGGGTCAGTATGATCTCTCTGATTTTGTGATGAACGTTCTTTTGGAGATGAAGGTGAAGAGGATATTCACCCTCGGTGGGTACGGTGTGGGAAGAATGGTGGCCAAACCTAGAGTGATTGGAGCCGCCACACACAACTTCCTCGTTGCAGATATGAAGAAGCTAGGTGTCGTCTTTCCGAAGGGTGAACCCGGTGCAGGAATAGTAGGGGCAAGCGGTCTTCTTCTTGGTCTAGGAAAGCTTCACGGCTTGGAATGCGTCTGCCTGATGGGGGAGACATCTGGATATTTTGTAGATCCCAAGAGCGCTCAATCAGTACTGGAGGTATTGCAGAAGATTCTCGAAATAGATTTGGATTTCAGCAACCTCGAGCAGAGAGCGAAACACATCGATCAGATCGCCTCCAAGCTCAAAGAGGTGGAGGAAGAGGTAGAGAGGAAGGAGGACCTCGGCTACTTCGGTTAATCCCCACAAAGTTCATTATTCGCAACATGCTTATCCAATCGAGGATGGCAAGGAAGAGTTCTAAGAAAGCATATCTCAAAGGATATGAGGACGGTATGAACGAGGCGTGGGATGATGTCATAAAGCTCACTACTAAAGGGTACACGATGTCAGAATTCAGGATAATGGCAAAGAGCAGAAAGGCCACCATACATCAGAGAGTTGAGAGCAAGTCTAGAGACATCGAGTCCTTGACCTTCGAGAAGCCTGAGACTGAGGAGCATGCTGAAATCAAAGAGTTGAGGAAGGGCGGAGGGTACCTCATTCGTGAGGCGAGACCTGAAAGAAGTTTGGAGGTATTCTCATCACTCGTCAAGGATATCGGAATGGGCTTGGGAATCACGAGGATACATCCAGGCACGATCCAGAGAAAGTTTCCGACTGAGGGCGCAGAGCTGATTTGGCTAACGAAGGCAGAGAAAAGGGAGGAAACGTTTGCATACCTTTCTCCGACAAACCTCGTTGGCATTCTCTCAAGCATAACGAGATTCCTAAATGAGAAGAAAGGTAGCCCTGTGCTTCTCGAAGGAATTGAATATCTCATCACTCAGAATAGCTTTGATGCCACACTCAAGTTCCTCCAAAAGGTGAACGAGTATGTCACTCTCAACGAGGGAATTCTTCTCGTCCCTGTGAATCCTTCGGCGATGAACTCAAGGGACTATCAGCTCCTGGCAAGGGAGATGACTCGCGAGTTTTGAACGGTCCGCCAGAAAGTGATATATAAAAAGGTCCTGTTGGACACTCGATGCTCCCGTAGTGTAGTCCGGCCAATCATTCGGGCCTTTCGAGCCCGACACCCGGGTTCAAATCCCGGCGGGAGCATCATGAATTTGGTTCAGGTCCTCCTCTCTTTTGACAGTCGCTTGGAGGACATGACACACCATAAGAAATCCGCACTTTGGTGACACGCCGAAGGCACAAACGCAGTCTTCGACTGGACCACTCTGACATCTACCATCCTCCCCGGTGCGACCTTAATGAAGATGGAATCACTGGGACCAACCAGCTCTCCCAAACCGCATGCATCGATTTCCTTTGCAACCTCCTCGGACTCTTTTGGCAATATTCTCTCTTTGAGGGTGGCCACCTGATGCATTTCGCCGCAGTTCGGACAATCTTCCTTCCTGTCGTCGAAAACCTCTCTGCAATTTGAGCAAGCGAGTCTCATGCAAGTCAACTTCCAGAGCCAATACTTTCGTCCGTTCTAAAGAGTTCTTGCAAACGCTGGAGTCGTGTTCTTTAAGGAACACAGTTCTCAGAACAAATCGTTTTCATTCAGGATCTGAGCTGCCTTTCCCGCCGCACTCGTAGAAAAGGTGAGAGCCTCTGTTGTCACCTTTGAAGCGTCTGAAAAATCGGAATGGCCTATTTTCTCAACGGCCAAACCAATCTTCTGGGCGATACTCTCAAAGAGAGGTGACTGAGCAGCGTTGACAGCCAGATTCGCCTCCCCGAGGACCGCATTCATATAAGCGAGCAGAATCCTCTTTCCCCCAGAGACTTCATCTTTCATAAGGGATGTCTCTTGAATCAGGTTGTTTGCTATTATCAATTCTGATTTTAGTCTCTCAGCAAATTGGTAGACTCTGATAGCTTCTTTCGGATCCATGCTATGGAGTAGACTCCGCGTCCTATTTTGTTTTTTTGACGCCTCCGAAACTTCATCATGCCAAGTATGATGGCAGTTCTCTCCGATGAGAACCCTCCACGCAGACTTCTTCGTATGGCGTCGGGCGAGCCATGAAACCTAGTTAAGGCCCTTCGAACAGATTTCCTCGCAAGTGCTGCATTCTTTCTTGCAAGGCTCCACGTGGAGGCTAACCTCAAATCCCTCAAGTTTCAACCTGACATCATCCATAAGATTGTGGGCAAGCTCGTGAACCTCCTCCACGCTCATGTTTCCGTCCACTATTATGTGCATATCTATCTCGCCACCCCCCGCGCGGGGCCTGACTCTTATGTTGTGGGATGACAGAATCTCATCATAGTGCTGGATAGTCTCAGTAACTATTCCTTCCAAATCTTCCATCCTTTTCACTACACCAACAGGTTCCACATGAACGGTGGGCTCGACTTTGATGGTCTCGTGAATAGAAGTCTCTACTTCGGTCGCTATCGCATGAGCATCCTTCGCTGTGATACCCTCCTCAACTGCTATATGGAGTGAAATCACCTTTCTTGTACCATACTCGTGAACTCTTATTTCGTGAGCGTCTTTGACTCCTTCAACGGCTTCCGCTATCTGAACGACTCTCTCGACGACCTCAGCGGGCGGCGCTTTTCCGAGAAGCTCATCGCCAGATTCCTTCACGAGTCTAATACCGGTGTACATGATGAGGAGGGCGACGAGAATGCCAAGGGCGGGATCAATAACTCTTAGCCACTCACCAAGCGTCGTCAGGTAGATTCCAACCGCTATGATGACGGACACGACGGCATCAAACCTATGATTCCATCCATCTGCTATGAGTACGCCACTTTCTATCCTCTTTCCAATCCTAAATGCGAACTGTGCCATCAGTTCTTTGACTCCAGCAAAGCACAGAATGAACACGGAGATGATGGGCTGAGAAGCTATGGTCGGATTCGCGAGGCTCTGGGCGGAGCCGATAAGAATCGCTACTCCCATAACTATCACAAGTGTGGCAACTGCGACGGATAGAATCTGCTCCGCTCTAGCATGTCCATAGGGATGTTCAAAGTCAGCTTCTTTTCTGACTAACCTAAACCCGAAGAAAATGACGAGAGATATGCCAATATCCGTCAGGTGATTCATCGAATCTCCAAATAGAGCTATGCTAGAGATGAGAAGACCAATCATAAGTTTGGAAATGACTAGGGAGGAGTTCCCAATCAGACCGACTTTGGACTCCAGGAAACCATATTTTGACCTGACAGCAGGGTCAGCCGGATTACCATAATCAGGAATGATGGACAAGGAGGATTTTCAAAGGTACAAGGAGATTTAAGGATTGCGTTGAATTTTCAGATGGTGAGACTATATGATTCGGGGTCTCAATCCCGAGCATTAGTCCACGTACGCTGAGGCCACGATTTTTCCCCGCAAGTTCGATAATCATTTCAGCTACTGGACCTTTCCCCTGTTCTCCTCTGCTCTAAGGGTGAATTTGGATCTGACCTGAGGAGGTGGGAAATAAAATACAAGCATCGAGGAGTGAGACTGAGAACCTTGCAGTGAGCTATCCCGCTTTCGAACCAAAAATAGGCCCGACCTAGAGCTTTCTGAGTATCCTCTTGACTTTCTCCAAGCCCCTCTGTTTGAGCCTGAACCTCTTTTCAGGGAGAAACTGACTTTCTTGATAGCTCTCCACGTAATCCTGTTCCTCAAGTCTTGAAAGGTCCTCTTTGATAAGTGTCTCATTTGCATTCACGCCCATCTTTTTGAGTTTCTGAATAAGCCTTTCGAGGGTCATTTCCTCATCACTTTCGTGAAGTGCCTCAAGAATCCTGTACCACCGATACTCAAAGAACGCGGATTCCTTTAGTGAAATTGAGGATTTCTTTATCCTCACCTGGCCGCGTCCGATTCGCTTTCGGGGAAATCTGCCCACATCCTCCATGTTATTACTTGGACCGGCGAGAATAAGTAATTTTTGGTACAAACTTTTACGAACAAAGCCAATCTCACGGGAAGAGGCATTTGACATGTATCCCATATGAGGTGGAAACCAGCGGGAAACATATAAATCGGAGGAACCTCTCCAAAGCCCAAAGCCATGACACCTTTTCACGCCATCCTGTTAGGCTTGGTTCAGGGAACAACCGAGTGGCTTCCTGTAAGCAGCTCTGGACATCTTGTTCTTTTCCAAAAGCTTCTGGAGTCCGAAGTGCCAATCTTCTTCGATTTGGTGCTTCACATTGCCACTGCTATCGTTGTCATAGTGGTCTTCAGAAGGGATATAGTTGACATCTTTCGATCTTTGGCTAGAACCCTCAGACTCAAGAAAGAAGGGAAGAGCTTCGAGACCATCCTTCTGACCGAAAGATCATCGCTTCTTGCCTGGTTCATAGTTCTTGGGAGCATTCCTACTGCCATCATTGGGTTTGCCTTTCGTGATGTTATCGAGCCACTGTTCGACAATCTTTTCGTCATCAGTGCGGCTCTGGTAATAACAGGAATCGTTCTGACACTTACCCTCCTGCCAAAGAGAAAGAAGGAATTCATGAATGCCCAAGATGCCCTTTCCGTTGGCATAGCCCAAGGCATTTCGCTCATTCCAGGTATTTCCAGGTCTGGGTTTACAATCGCCACAGGAATGCTGGGAGGAGTTGACCGTCAGCTTGCTGCCCGTTACTCCTTTCTCCTTTCCGTTCCAGCCATCCTGGGGGCAGCGACCTTTGAACTCCTTGAGGTAATAAGCAGCCAGACCTTTCCAGATCCCTTCCCTCTTGCGCTCGCTTTTCTCTCTTCTCTCCTCTTCGGCTATCTTTCCATCAAGGCCCTCTGGTTCATAGTGACAAGGGCAAAGCTTCACTACTTCTCAGTTTACTGCTTCCTCATTGGGGGCGCAATTCTTCTCCATACCTTACTCATGTAGCGAATCAGGAAGGTCAAACATTTTACGTTTCTGATAGAACGTTCTTCAGGGGAAATGAGGAACAGTCCCGTATTAGTATGTGGTTGGAAAACGATATGTTACTGTTTGGTGAGTATTCACTGTCAGAGAATATCTGTAGAAGATATCACAAGCCTCCCGTGCTTGACTCCTCTTGTAGCGACTAATTTGTTGGCGAAGTCTCGAACCTCCTTCGCTTTTCCGTGAACCATGAGAACTTCCAAACAGTTTCTTTTGTCTATGTGCATATGTGCCGTGGAGGCTATTATTCTGTGATGGTGATGCTGGGCATGGAGTAATCGGTCTGTAACCTCCCCGGCTTCGTGATTGTAGATTAGGGTGAGCGTTCCAACCACTCGGCCTGTGTCCTTTTCCGCCTCCGTCCGAGCGATCTCCTCTCTCATGAGATCTCTGACGGCCTTGGACCTGTTTTCGTATCCCCTCTTCCTTATGAGCATATCGAATTTCTCCAGAAGCTCTGGTTCGATGGAAACACCGAATCGTGTGACCTTTTCCATGTTATCAAGCCCTTATGAGGTCTCTATATCTTATTCATTGCTCTCTAGGTGACAAAACCTCACAAGCTAGGCTAAGGGAGGCATCTCATCTAGTTTCCAAAGATTTATTACCAAGTACAGCTACTACCGTAGCACGAAAAAGGAAGTCGTGCTACGGAGAGAAAACCGTGCACATACCTGATGGCCTTATGGATCCTTTCCTTGTTGGGGTAGGATGGGTTATCGCGATAGTCTTCGTTGGGATTGCCATCTACACCGCGAACAAGAGGCTGGATGAAAGACAGATTCCGGTAATGGGCGTACTAGCCGCCGCGGTTTTTGTCGCCCAGATGCTCAATTTTCCGGTTTTGGGCGGGACCTCTGGTCATTTCGTCGGTGCAGCACTCATAGCCATTATTCTAGGTCCGTGGACAGCCATGATTGTCATGCTGACGATTCTACTGGTCCAAGGTCTGGTTTTCGGAGATGGGGGCATAACCGCTCTAGGTCTGAATATACTCAACATGGCAATCGTGGGCTCCTTCGTCGGATGGTCTGTCTTCAGAGGATTGAGAAGCCAGAATTTGGAGATTGCTGTATTTATGGCATCCTGGCTCTCTATTTTTCTAGGGGCAGCATTGTGTGCAACGGAGCTATCTCTCAGCTATACAGTTAGCGGAGGAACGTATGGCATAGTAGGAACTATTGCCTTTCCCGCAATGCTGGGCTACCATGCTCTTATAGGCATTGGAGAAGGCATCATCTCAACGGGGACATACGTCTTCATTTCAAGGGTTTCTCCAGAGGTCTTGAAGATGCCCAAGTTGGCACTCTTTTCAAAGGAGGAGGTGAGTCTTCAATGAAGGTTCCTTATCTCAAAGCCATCCTTGCCGTGTTACTCATACTGGCCGTAGGTCTCGTTCTCTTCTTTGCCTTCTCCAGCGAGCTTGCGGACGGCCTGGAAAAGACGATGGAACGTGGGAATGTCGAGGAAGAAGAGCCTTTCTTTCGGGCTCCTCTTGACTATGGAAGTGACTATTTCACCGCCTTTCTCGCTGGACTCGTGGGCCTGGTTCTTACTCTCCTCCTTACAATCGGACTGGGCATGAGCGTGAGGAGAAGAAATGAACGGACCTAGCACTCCTGATCCCGGTGAATCTGCTCTTGGCTCTATCGATGCGAGAGTGAAAATAGTCTCGTTGCTCCTCTTCATTTCTGTGGTCGCCATCTCCGTCGAACTGAACGTTCTTCTCCTTTCTCTGTTGTTTGTGCTCGCACTTCTCCTTTTTTCTCGGGTTCCTCCAAAGCTTCTTGTTACCCGTTTCCTTTTCTCGATGCCCTTCATCGGCTTTGCAAGTCTCAGCCTTTACCTCGTGGGCTCTCCGCTGAGTGCGCTGGCTATGCTCATCAGGATTTCCACCTGCGTTCTGGCGGTTATATTGCTTTCTGGAACCACATCTCTGCTAGACCTGATTGAGGGCCTCAGACGTCTAGGGGTTCCAAGAATTCTCCTCATTCTGGTGCTATTCACATATCGATACATTCATCTCTTCAATGACGAGATGAGACGAATACTGACAGCCAGAAAGGCCAGGGGAGGGAGAAAGGGTAGACACCTCCTGGATGGTCGATTCATGAAATCGCTCTCAACTATGATTGGCATGATAATCGTGAGGGCATTCTGGAGAGGTGACAGGATCTTTGACGCCCTCTTGGTCAGGCAATACAAGGGAGATATTCGAGTGCGTCCTCAGAAAGCGTTATCCTCAGTGGATGTTGGCTTTGGGGTGTTTGTCGCATCTGTCTCATTGATTCTAATTCTTGGCAATCTTGGGGTGATATGGTGGATATGATTCGCCTAGAAGATGTGAGCTTTAGTTATGAGAAAGGCAGACTCGCTGTCAAAAACATATCCTTGGGAGTCGAAGAGGGCGAGAGGGTGGCAATACTCGGTCCGAACGGTGCTGGAAAGTCAACTATACTGAAGCTGGTGGCGGGACTGATTTCCCCGGACAGTGGGAGAATTCTGATGTCAGGAAAGGAGCTTACGAGAGGGAATGCTCAAGAGCTTAGGCGGGGGATAGGTTTCCTCTTTCAAGAGCCCGATGATCAGATATTCATGCCCTCTGTTCGCGAGGATGTTGCATTCGGACCCTATAATCTGGGCCTAGCAGTTGAGGAGGTTTCTGAGCGGGTCTCTGAGGCGATGAAGCTCACCGGTATCGAGGATTTCGGCGACCGCGTCCCCCACAAAATGAGCACCGGCGAGAAAAAGAGGGTAGCAATCGCCGGAATACTCGCAATGCGTCCCAGAATCCTTCTCTTGGATGAACCATGTTCAAGCCTAGATGGCAAAACAAGAAAGAGGCTGATGGATTTGGTGAACTCTCTCAATGTTACCCTTCTTGTCGCCACCCAGGATGTGGAGGTTGTAGTGGAATTGGCGGACAGGGTGATTCTTCTAAATCGCCGAAAGATCGCTGATGGATCAAAGAGAGAGACTTTCTCCTCCACTGATGTGATGAGTGATGCTGGCCTTGAGCTTCCAGAGGTATCCAAACTCTTTCTCTTTCTTCGTGACGAGGGATTCCAAGTTGTCCGACTGCCTCTAACCGCGGAGGAAGGAAAGAGATGTTTGCGTGAGATTCTTGGAGACGGATGGGAAAGATCCGGAATGGCACAGATGAACAATGGATCATCGAATAGGATTGCATAATGATTCTGACCGGGGTTATCTTATCATTGCGATAGCGGCATGAGACTCACCATCCGCGTAGACATCGACACCTTGGGGAATTTCGATTAACCGAATATCATCCGAGTGCCAATGATTTCTGCTTTTCAAAAGAATCCTCTCGTTCAGGTATCCCCCCTTTTCTAGCCAGAGAGGGATGTACAAAATGTTGGTGACTAACATGTCTCCAAAGAAATGAGTGCCGTAGGAGAGCTCGGGCGAGAAGCGTTTGTAGCTTACCTCAACAATGACGGAGGCGTTGCTGATCTCTCCGTATCTGACCGGGATTCCAAGTTCTGGATTCTGCGTTGCCCACCTTCCTGGCCCTATCAAGATATAACTCTCGTTTTCCAAAGTGCTATTCAGATTCCCTATCTCTCGCGCAATTGCGAATCCTTTCTGGAAATCGTACTTTGTGTGAGGGATGAAGACTATGTATCTCAGTCTCCTTTTCACACCATTTCCCAGGATTTTCTCAGCGCGGAATATAATCTTTTCCTTTGGAACGTCTTTCGGTAGTTTGATCCTCCTATGTTCTGGCCTACCGCCAAGAGGCCTAACTTGAAGCAGGTAGAATATTCCCTTCTCATCTCCATCCTCAGCTGGCTCGAAATCCACCGCGAACTCGATGTCCACAGGCAATCCGAAGCGCCTCTCCAAATTCTGCAAAAGGCTCTTGATCAGGGGGACGAATGGCATATACTTGTCGCTATTGAGTATCGAATCAAATGTGGCCAGTAATCTCTCTCCATTTCCAGGTCCAGCACTAGCTTCGGTGAGATAGCCCTCCGGAGAAAGGGCCGAGCATATCATGTGCAGTTTATTGTTAGCTCCTTTGAGATTCGATATCCCTTCTTCTATTAGCAATCCTGATCTAAAGTCCAGAACGTCAGCAACCTCCTGTGAGTATCTAATTATGTCCTCTACCACCATGCCCTCTGGTCTGAGGCTCGGAAATGCTGGGCAAAAAACCCTGGCGTAATAGCGACCCACAGCTCTGGTACCGAGTCCCAGGACCAGTCTGGCAACGCCGTCCTCCGATCTTATCCTGTTCGTCCACGGGTAGTAGTTCCTTGAGAAGGCCACTCCCGCGAACAACGGATAGTAGAGTCCGTCGGGATAGTGGCATCCCACCATACTCTGGATCAGAACGCCCATTTTCTCATCCCGCCAAGCTATCTCGTGCTTTTTCCTGTATTCCTTAGCATCATCACCAAAGGTGGATACATAAACGATCTTCGCTGCAGTTTCAAGTTGCGCAATTCTCTCCTCCACAGTCCCGTCATTGGGAATGAAGACAGATTGATATATTCCAGCGAATGAATGCCTCAAACTGTCTTCAAGAAAGCTTGAGGATCGGACCGCTAGTGGTCTATCCTCCTCCTTGAGGATGCCTTTGAGGAAGTCGAGGCAATGGGAGGGCAGCCTTCCCGCAATGATCCTCCTATTCATTTCTGGAACATCTATCCCTCCGTCACATTTCAGCTGTACGACATCGTTTACTTGGTTCATTTCCACGAAGTCATCGAAAACATCAGTTGCAAGAATCCAGGAACGAGGGATTTTGAGCCTATCTTGATAGTCGCATAGCACTTCACCCCGCTCCTCAATTACTGATTTGGAGAACATGAGGCCTATGGCTTTGCCTCCGACAGAGCCACCTCCTAGCAGACTGAACCCTGACGGAAGCGAATCAACATCGACTTGGAAGTCCGTGAAACGGGCGTCCGTTTTCATATTACTTGAATAGACTTACTTGTCTATAAAATTTATACACAAGAACGGGGAAGAAGGTTGCACAATAAGACTCTCGGACCCGTAGTGCCAGCTAACCCTCCCCTGTTTTCGACTACCCCTCCGAACCCTTCAAGTCAATCTGCCTATCTCACCGTCTATGAGACTGCTATCCAGGGACTACCTTCACATGAGCTCTTCTGTTTCTTGGTCCATCGAATTCGCAGAAAAAGACGCCCTGCCAGGTCCCAAGGAGAAGACTGCTTCTCTCCACTGGGAGGGTTACGGAACAACCCAGGAGGGACGACTTGATGTGAGCAGCCGCGTTTCCTTCCATGTGGGAGTATCCATTCTCAAATGGGATCACTTTGTTTGTTTCCATGGTTATGTCCTTCCCAACGCTCGGGTCAGCGTTCTCATTTATCGTGAGGGCCGCTGTCGTGTGAGGCGTGTACACTAGGCAGATCCCGTCTCTTATCCCTGAGTCTTTGACGACCTTGTGCACTTTGGCGGTGATATCCACGAGTTCGGTTCTCGAGGAGGTCCTAATCTCTATCGTTTCCATTTCAATCCCCCGATCCTATTCCAAATGAACCTTTTTTCTCTACCGGTCACGAAAAGAGGCAGTTACTTGATACCCTATGTGTAATCTAATCTTCAGGGGGTGGCGGCACTTTTTTCTTAGGAATGGAGCTGACCTTCTTCGGTTTTGGCTTCACCCTGGCGGGCTTCTCCTTTGGAGTCACCTTCTTCCGAGGAACAACCTTTGTTGACGGGGCTTTCCTAACCTTCTCCACTCGATCAGGAGCGCCCGGAGTGGTCCCGGGAGGAGGCGGAGGCACACCGACCTCAATTTCTGGAATGAGAAGTGGTTGGAGCCTTTTCAGCTCTCTCTTATGTTTGGCAACGAGCGCTCTTCTGGCGGCTTTTTCCCTTGATATCTGTTTTCTGAGTCTCTTGTTTCCTGAGTAAGCATAGATCATGCCCAGGAGGAAAATCAGCGCGAGGATTAGCATGATGATCCAAAGATACTGATCCAGAAATCCCGGTTCTCTTCTTTCGTCAGGAACTGTGGGATCTGTTCCATCGTGGTACTCCACGATGTTTGGTAGCCCATCGCCGTCAGGATCGCCCAACGCACCTTCTCTCAGATCACTGAAATACTCTTCCTCCCAGTAGTCGGGGAGACCATCGTTGTCCAAGTCATCCTCAACGGACGCGGAGGCCCTGAGCGTAGTCGCACTGACCTGATTGCTATTCGATGCTTGCAGGACTGCATCCACAACCCTCACGACGAAATAATATGTTGTTTCAGGTTCGAGATTGAAAAATGTATATTCAGTGACGGACTGAACCGTGATGTTTGCAGCCAGCGTCCCCAACTCGTCTGTGCCGTTCGACTTGTAGATCTCATATCTTGCGAAATCTGAATCGGAGTTCCTACTCCACATCAACGTCAAGGAATAGTCAGCAATGTTTATGGGATCATAAAGTAGGACGGGGGTCGGAGGATCATTGTTTGGAAGCGTTTTGGCGGTCACCTGATTGGAGTCTGAGAATAGACCTCCTATGTCTGTGACCCTGATAGTGAAGTAGTAGTTGGTATTCTGATAGAGGCCCGTGACGATATATGAGGTTTGATTCCTAGCAGTCAGTATCGCGATTGAGGAGCCAGGAGAACCCGCGCTTGTTGACGTGAAGATGTCATATGTCGCAAAGTCATCGTCCAAATTCATTGACCAAGATAGACGAAGCGAGTTGTTAGTGACATCCGTTGGATTGCTGAGATCGACAGGTGTGGGTGCCTGGTTGAGTGGAAGAGTCGTTCCTGAGACCTGATTGGAATCTGAGTACAGAAGGCCCGTGTCCACTACCCTGACGGTGAAGTGATATGTCATTATTGGCAAAAGTCCTGAGATAACTACACTAGTTGTGATTCTTGAGGAAACAATTGTGGCCAGAAATCCAATTTGACCACTTATTGTGGAGATGTAGATTTCGTAGCGAGCGAAATCTGAATCGGTGCTCTCGCTCCAAGTGAGCGTCATAGAGTTTGTTGTTATGTCTGTGGGGTCATTGAGTGAAACCGCCTGCGGTGGCGAGTTCGCTGGCAGAGTCGTAGCGGAGACCTGACTGCTGTCGCTATACAGTCTGAGGTTGTCTACCACACGAACCGTGAAGTAATAAGATGTCTCCGAGAGCAGTCCCGTGACGACATAGGAGAGCGTATCTCTATCGGGTATAGAAGCGACGAGAGTTCCAGTCTGGCCCCCAATGAGGGATACATATATCTCGTAAAGGGCAAAATCCGCGTCGAGATTCCTCGTCCATTCCAGGGTTACGGATGTGTCGGTGATATCGGTGGGAGAACTGAGAATCACAGCGGAGGGCGGAGTGTTCCCCTCTGTCGTCGTTGCAGATACCTGATTGGAATCTGAGTAAAGAGAGCCTGTATCCACCACACGAACCGTGAAGTAATAGGTCGTGAGCTGGGTCAGGCCAGTGACTGTGTAGGTCGTCTGCGTCCGGAAGGGGACATCATCTATCATTGTTCCTACGGCTCCCAGTGTTGTGGACTGATAGATCTCATATCTGGCAAAATCTGGATCGCTGTTCTGACTCCAGTTCAGAACAAGAGTGCTCCCTGTGACGTTGGATGGTGGGTCGAGAATCACAGGCGTAGGCTCAACGTTAGAGGGAAGTGTCGTTCCTGAGACCTGCATTGAATCAGCATAGAGGCCTCCAGTGTCGACTACACGAACGGTGAAGTAGTATGTTGTTGAGCCGCTGAGACCGCTGGCTATGTATGAAGTCTGAGACCTGTCACCGATAAGGGCTATTCTGGTCCCAATAGGACCCATGACGGTAGATCGATATATTTCGTAACGAGCAAAATCCGTATCCACATTCTCCGTCCAGGACAATGTCATGGAAGTACTGGTAATATTGGTGGGGTCCGATAGGGAGACTGCACTAGGCTCCACATTAGGTGGAAGGGTTGTCCCGCTCATCTGATTGGAATCAGCGTAGAGGCCTCCAGTGTCGACTACACGAACGGTGAAGTGATAAGTTGTGGACGGGCTGAGACCTATGGCGACATAGAGCGTGGAGAACTGGGAGGACAAGATCTCTATCAGGTTACCCAGAACTAAAGGTGTCTCTGACTGATAAATCTCATATCGAGCAAAATCCGCAGCCATACTTTGTGACCAGGTGAGAGTCATCGTGGTTTCAGTTATGTCCGTGGGAGGGTTCAGAGTCACTGGAGCGGGGGGGCTGTTCTCTGGGAGTGTTGTTCCTGAGACCTGATTGGAATCGGAAAACAAGCCACCTGTGTCGTACACTCGAATGAGGAAGTAGTAGGTCTCAGTAGCATTGAGGCCCGCAGCGACATATGACGTCATGTTTCTGGCTGAAATCGTTTCTATCAGCATACCTGTTATGCCGCTAATCTGAGAGCGATAGATCTCGTAATATGCGAAGTCTGGATCCGTGTTCTCGCTCCACGTAAGAAGCATGGTGTGCGCGGTTATGTTGGAGGGATTCTGAAGGATCACGGGAGTTGGCGGTAGATTGGATAGCAGCGTTGTACCATTCACCTGATTCGAATCGTTGTAGAGGCCCCCGGTATCAATGACTCTGACTGTGAAGTAATATGTGGTCGACTCAATCAATCCCGCCGCGAATTGCCAAGTGATCAGTCTATCTGTTACGTAGGCAATCCTCGTACCCAGAAGACCGCTTGTCTCGGATTGGTAAAGCTCGTACATAGCGAAATCTGAGTCGTTGCTCTGACTCCAGGAGAGCCGCATGGAGTGATCAGTGATATTTGTCGGAGCATTGAGAACGACGGCCTCTGGCGGGACATTGACAACGCCTCCCGTGTTGTTTACGGTAACACCTACAGATGCGACATCCGAAAAGACGAGACCGTCGAAGGCCCTCGCGTAAACCAGATGAGCGCCATTCGTGTAGAACGTTGTATTCCACGTGTAATTCCAAGAGTTCGTTCCATTTGCCCTCGTCCAAGCTCCAATGTCTATTTTGACCTCAACATACTGGACTGTGCCGTCTAGGTCACTGGCAACGCCTTGTATGGTTATCTCTCCTGCAACCTCCTCGCCTGGGGTCGGACTGAGTATACTGATCGTCGGTTTTTCATTCTGAGGAGTGGGCAGAACCTCGATAGATCTTGTTGCCATATTATTTCCATCGTAGGCATCTGGGGGATCGATGTCCGATAGGACCGCGAATACCGTATGGTTTCCAGCAAGGTTCGTCGTATCCCAGTCCACCTCGAAGTAGACGAAGTTCCCAACGACCAAATTGGAAATAGGCTGGGCGGACCCGATCTGATCGTTGTATGCTGGATCGTTATCGTAGAATCTGAGATTGGCAGAGGTGACATTCAGTGAACCTAGGTTTCTTATGGTGGCACCAATCTGGACGGTCTCGCCCTCCATCGGATTGGGATTGGAGAAGACGACATCCGTATCCACAACGGAGAGGTCTGCGGTTGATACTGCCAGGGTGTAGAGCGAGCTTCCTGAGAGAGGATTAGTCACCACTATGAGGTAGCTTCCATCGATAGAGGGTACGAAAACGATGAACTCGTCTGCTCCAGCCGTCCTCGTTACGCTGCTCGCATCGAAATCCTCCTCTGAGCGGTACTGACCCCTTACGAGGTAGAGATCATAGTCGAATCCCAGGGGAACGTTCAGTGAGATGTTGTAGCTTACACCTGCGGACAGATTGACCTGGAATCCATCGACTATCTCTGTGGATGTGAAGCCTCCTGATTGCGGCGTTCCCACATCTATGTCGACGATTCCTGTGGCCGTGCCATTCTCCATCTCAAGATTGAATTCATAGCCGTAGGCGGGATGAGTGACTTTCGGATAGAATGTCGTTCTGGAAGGAAGACCATGGCCATCCATGGTGAGGAAGGCAACATCATTGGCAGGGTAGGACTGAGTGCTTGCCAGCGAAGAGACGTAGTTTGGATTGTCATAGAGGCTGAGGTCGTAAGACGAGGTTCCATAGTAAGAGACGGACTTGATTGCGATGAGTCCGTAGTGGTCGGGAATCACATCTATTGCGAGTTCCTCAGACGATGCAGTGGCCGGACCATAGATGAGATGAGTCGCCACCCCGGTATCTTCCGGATAGACATCAACAGTTAGCGTATATGTTCCCGACCCGGAGAACTTGTTAACCGCCAGAATCAAGCAGTGAGCAGATTCCGTTGCTGCAAATATGAGACGCTCATTCACGCCCGCAAAGGTCGAGTTGCTTGCAACCGAATCCTCATCAGTCACGATGGAACCGCAAGCAGCATACAGATCAAAATCAGCACCTATGGGAACGTCGAGGCCTACGTCATATGCAAGACCGGTTTGGAGCTGAATCTGGTATGCGTCCAGTAGTTCACTTGAGGTGAATGAACCGCTCGAAGGAACACCAAACGTCAGGTCCAGCACACCTGAAAGGCTGCCATTCTCAATTTCCAAATGATAGAGATACCCAGGTGCCATGTTGTCGACCTTTGGATGATAGGTTGCCGGTGTTGCAAGTCGGTTTCCGTCGACGGCGATGAAGGAGAAATCGTAGTCAGGATAGGATTCAGTATGCGCGAGCGATGAGATGTAGTTTGGATTGTCATAGAGATCGAGAGTATATCCGTAGTTCGATAAGTGGGAGACGGACTTGATTCCCACGATGGCATAATGGCTCGTATCCACATCCACTACGAGTTCCCTCGAGCTCGCAGTCGCCGAACCACGGAGAAGATATGCAAGAACTCCATCATCCTCCTCGTAGTAATCAACACCCAGAAGGTAATTTGTCGCACCTCCGAGCGGATTAGTGACTATGATTGCACAATAGCCCGTTCTGTTCGTCGCGAATATGACTCTCTCGTCCGCACCGGTCGAGGGCGATACCGAGCCGAAGGAATAGTTATCCGATGCTAGGTCCTGACATATCACGAAAAGATCGAAGTCGTATCCAGCGGGAACGTTCAGCCAGATGTCATACATGACGTCTTCTTCCAAGTAGATTTGATATGCGTCGAAGAGCTCGTTCGAGGAGAAATCGCCCGCTCGGACAGTGGCTGGCGCAATCTCAGGGACACCGCTCAGACTACCATTTTCCATCTCTATCGCGAAACTGTGACCTTGAGTGGAATGGAATACTTGAGGATAGTAGGTCGTGTTTGAACCCAAAAGGTGACCATCAACAACGATGAAGGCGACATCATCATTCGGATAGGCCTCCCCATAAGCGAGTGGAGTCAGATAGTTGGGGTTATCATAGATCATTAGATACCATGGATCGCTCCCTTCATGAGTTATCGATTTTATGGCGACAACTCCTATGTGCTGCTGGTTGACCTCCATTGCAAACTCTGGAAATGATGCTGCATTTGATCCGAAGTAGAGATTAGTGGAGACACCCTCATCCTCCGGAAGAGTGTCGACTGTGATAGTGTACTCCGAGACACCTTTGAAAGGATTCGTGACTACGACGATACACCATCTGTTGCTTCTCGCTGCGAAAACTAGCCTCTCTATGGCTGTTCCCGAACGGGTGATGCTTCTTGTCGCATCTTCATCGGTTACTACATCCCCGCAAGCTGCATAGAGGTCCAAGTCCGCCGAGGATGTAACGCTCATGCCGATGTCATACGTTATACCTGTCTGCAATTGGATCTGGAAAGCATCGATAATCTCCGTAGAATTCATCACAGATGTTGTGGGGGCTGCAACGCTCAAAACGGGCATAGGGCTGATGGACCCGTTCTCCGTTTCCAATATGTACTTCTCTCCGCTTTCTTGATGCCTCACCCAATAGTAGTAGGTCTGATTTCCTGAGAGCTGATGGCCATCTATGGCAATGAACGCAACATCATCGTCAGGGTAGGAAGTCGTCTGAGCTAGGCTCGTTGAATAAGTCGGGGTGTCATACAGGTCTAGATAGTATGGATAGTTTAGCCAATGAGAAACCGATTTGATTGCCACGATACCGAAATTCTCAGTATTGACATCGAAAGAGTACTTGTCATCTCCCAGCGTGGTAATCTCTTGCGCCTGATCGTCATTGTTCTGTGGGAGCAGGGCCTCATAGGCGTTCACCCTTCCATAGCCGTAGTAGATGTCCTTTCCCGGGTCGCCCAAATCGACCGACGTATTCCTGAGAATCAATCGAGCCTGCATGTTGGTATAGGAAGGATATCTCGAAAACATCAGTGCGGCGACACCCGAGACATGCGGAGCTGCCTGTGATGTTCCGTCCATGTATTGATAGTATGGACTCCCCGGACCTGGTGGTGTTTGCCTTCTGCAGGATATGATGTTGACACCTGGTGCCACGAGTTCAAGCTCGTTACCGTAATTGGAGAAGCCCGCCCTACTATCACCTGAGTTTGTCGCTCCAACGGCAATGACAGTGTCATATTTCGCAGGATATGATACCCCGCTAGTACCATCATTTCCGGACGCGGCCGTGAGGAGAGTGCCATTGTTCCAGGCGTTCTCTGCTTGCTGCTTAACGCTACTGGAACCAAGAGAGCCGCCAAGACTCATTGAAATTATGTCAGCACCGTTCTCATACGCATATTTGATTCCGGAGGCGATCCAGGACATCCATCCTGTACCATTCCTGGCTAAGACCTTGACGGCCATTATCTTCACTTGCGCGAGACCCGCTATTCCCTTGGAATTGTTAATCACAGCGGCTACGATTCCCGAGACATGAGTGCCATGATAAATGTCATCAGGGGTATCATCCGGCCTTCTGTCATTGTCGTCCATGATGTATTTCGTGTCGTTAACAAAGTTCCAGCCATAGAGGTCATCGACATAGCCGTTGACATCATCATCAACGCCCTCGGCGCCGCCATCCTCCGATGGATTCTTCCACATGTTCGCAGACAGGTCCTCGTGAAGATAATCTACACCTGTATCGAGTATTGCAACAACGACTGAGCTGTTCCCCTTTGTAAGGTTCCAAGCGTCTGGAGCCTTTATCTTTTTCGGACCCCATTGATTGCCCCAGTACGAATCATTAGGAACGTAGCTCATCTTGTAGAATCCGTTCGGAGAGACGTACCTAACCGAAGGGTCTTTGGCGATCTGAAACATAGCCTTGTCCAAATCCGATCTGGAAATCCCAAAAACTGCCTCTTTCAGATTCGGGTACAATCGAAGGGTTTGCAACCCGTTCCTCGCACCGAATTCCGGAATCGTTGAGAAGTCAAAGTCTTCCGCAAAGCCCACTATGACTTGGTCGGCATAAATCTCTTCCCGATCATAATCTAGAAGGACCTTAGAGCTGATCAAGTCTGTCCTATCTTCATCTTGTGGTTCTGCATAGATGCCGAGAACAGTCGAGAACATAGATGCAATCAAAAACACGGCTATAGTGGCTACGACTTTAGTGCACGACATGTGGAGCCCCCATGTATGCTTAGTTAGATTTCTCTCATACTACTTTAAACTTGTTTTGTGGGTGCCGAGTGAGAACTCAGGAAAGATTTCAGCCAGTCCTTCCTCAGAAAGACTATATACAAACTAGGAACATTTGGATTTCGTGCTTGCGATTGGAATCGAAGGAACAGCCCATACCGTCGGGGTTGGACTCGCAGATGAGTCATGCAACATCTTGGCGAATGAATTTGCTATTTATTCTCCCGCGAAGGGTGGAATCCACCCGAGGGAAGCTGCGAATTTCCATGCAGAGATGATAGTACCCCTGATACGCGAAGCCCTCAATGTTGCAACTGTAGATTTCAGGGATTTGGATCTTGTGGCTTTCTCCCAAGGACCTGGGCTGGGTCCTTGCCTTCGAACGGTTGCAACGGCGGCGAGGGCTCTTTCCGTATCACTTGGCATTCCAATTATCGGCGTTAACCACTGTGTAGCACATCTCGAGATTGGACGAAAAAGGACAGGGTGCAGCGATCCTGTCCTCCTGTATGTTTCTGGCGGGAATACCCAAGTGATTGCGTTTTCCAACAAACGATATCGAGTCTTTGGGGAAACCTTGGACATTGGAATTGGCAACCTGCTAGACAAGTTTGGTCGTGAGATTGGGTTGACTTTCCCGTGTGGACCAAGAATAGAAGAGCTCGCCGAGCGTGGAGAGGAATTGCTCGATCTTCCCTACTCTGTGATGGGAATGGATGTCGCCTTTTCAGGGATTTTGACGGCGGCTCTCCAGCTACGCTCCTCAGGAGTCGAGGATAACGACCTCTGCTTTTCCCTCCAAGAGACAGCATTTTCCATGCTCACGGAAGTCTCAGAGCGGGCTATGGCACATGTGGATAGAGATGAGATCCTCCTTGGCGGCGGCGTCGCACAGAATAAGAGACTTCAGTCTATGATATCGAAGATGGCCCGCGATAGAGGTGCTGAGATGTTTGTTCCTGCAGGTGAGTTCTGCATTGACAATGGTGCCATGATAGCTTGGACGGGCTTGCTAATGTACGATTCAGGTCTGAGAATGAGCATCCCCGAAACGACTGTCCGACAGAGGTTCAGAACCGATGAAGTCGATGTGGCTTGGATTCACATGTAATCGGCAAAAGTCTCCGTACCGCTGCCCCTTTTCATGTCCAAGCCCATGCTTCTGAGAACGCTTTCGATTGCACCGAAGGTGCACAAGAGATCCGTCATGGTACAGAAGCCCATTGTGCCGATTCTAAAGATTCTACCTTTCACGTGTGCCTGGCCACCGGCAACGACAACACCGTGTTTTTCTTTCAATGTATCTCTAAACTTGAAATCCTCGATGCCTGGCGGGTACTTTACAGCGGTAACGGTATCGGAGGCATAGGCCTGTTCTGGAAAGAGGTCTAATCCGAGGGAGGTTACTGCAGATCTCGCGGCTTCTGCGAGCCTGTGAATCCTTGCGATTCTGTTTTCCAATCCTTCCTCCTTGAGGAGGAGAAGAGATTCTCGAAGAGCTAGAAAGAGCGGAATGGCGGGAGTCCAGGGTGTCTGACTCTTTTGCTCTATTCTATCTATATGCTTTTTCAGATTCAGATAGTAAGGCGCACCCTCACCAAGATTCTCGTAAGCCCTCTTCGAAAGGTAAAGGACCGCGAGGCCCGCGGGCGCTGCGAGACACTTCTGAGAACCGACAACAGCTACATCCACACCCCACTCATCTGGCCTGAACGGTAGACCACCCGCCGATGTGATGACATCAGCTATGACCATGGCTCCGTGGTCCCTTGCGATTTTGGCGATGTCCCTCAATTGGTTTGTTAATCCAGTGGAGGTTTCGTTGTGGCAGATTGTTATGGCTTTGAACTCATCGCCCTCCATGGTTCTTCTGAGCTCGTCGAGATCAAATGGCTTGCCCCATTCTGATCTGATAACTGAAGATCTCGCATGTACTTCACAAATCTCATGGAATCTTTCTCCGAACTTGCCATTAGTGAGACTTAGAATTCTGTCGCCTTTTTGAAAGAGGTTGTTGATTGCAGCATCCAAGCCTGCGGTTCCTGAGCCCGAAAGGATGCATACATGGCTCTCCGTCTGGAACAAGTATTTGCTCAGATCCCTGATTTCTCCGATGATGTTGGTGAATTCCTTTCCTCTATGGGCAACATAGGGAGCCGTCATTGCTCGAAGAACCCTGGGATGCATCTTGACAGGCCCAGGAAGCATGAAAATCGTGTCTTTTGGAGTCATGCGACTAGTGCATATTCATTTGCCATATAAAACAATTGGAGTTGTCCAAGCTTTTTCCCTGGAATCCTCGATAGAATATTCTTAAATAGTATGTATATAATACACTGTCGGACAAGCGTAAGTCAAAGAATGTCACATGGACATCCCAGCGAACCAAGGCGATACTGTGAAAAAAGATACGGAGAAGGTCACTATCAGAATCCCCAGACGGTTCATCGAGGTCCTGGATTTCCTGGTGGAAGCGGACGACTTTCCCTCGAAGTCAGAAGCCATACGGGTTGCCATAAGAGACCTAGTATATGAGAGGGTCGAGCTGGTTCCCGAAAAGATGAAGAAAATCCAAGAGGCAGAGAGGTCGATCAACGAAATAAAGGAACTTCGGAAAGAATACCTCAAACGCTAGCCTTGTCACGATTGTCAGGGATGGGATCATCCTACTATCTGTAGGACCATCCTTACCATCTCACGCTTACCTCCCCCCCTTTTTTATTTTTTCATCAGGCAGGCGACTAAGCTTTATGTACCGCCTACAGATTGCGTAGTTGAATGTTGAAGGAGACAGCAATGGTTTCAGTCGTGCTAGCACTTCTGCTCCTGAACATAATAACCCCGTCCCTAATGGGGCACCGAGAATCGGATATAGCCACGATTCCATTGATGTTGATTGATGTGAACGACGACGAGATGCAAATTTACATAAAGGGGGCACTTTCAGACAACAAGTACACCAAGATATCGATACTGGTTCAAGGCACTGACAACGAATCCTACGTCAAGTCCATTATGGAGAATGAGAGTTACGTAACGAAGCAGAGGGTCTTGTTCAATGAAACCAGTAACATGCGCATAGATGTTAACGCATATGTCGAAGAAGACGAATGGTGGTACAACTGCACCGTCAAGATCGTGGAACGAGAGGATGGGACTGTCGCCTTTTGGATATCTTCAGAGGATGAGAATGGGTCTTGGGGAGCTGGGGAACTTGAAGAGAGTCCTTTCAGACAGCGATTGTTCTTGAGGAGGGGATAATAATCAAAATCAGTAGGTGGACACTTCTTTGGCTGACTATCGTGATAATCCTAGTCGTTATTTTGACTGCCCAGATGACGGAAGTCATAACCTTCGGTGACATAATCGCCAACTTCTTCCTTTTCTTGGTTGTCTTGGTAATCATTGCAATTCTTGCTGTCATAGGAGCGATGTTCGTCGGGGTATTTATCAGCCACAGAATCTTCTCCGTGAGGGCATTCACGCCATTCGAGGAGGAGATGCTCCAAATGAGGGAGGAAGTGGTGGAGATTAAAGAAGCTATAGAGAGAATCGAGAATCGGCTGAGCCATTCCTCCAAAGAGAAAATAGATTAGGCAAGCTTCTCTGGGCAGATCATCCTCCGCGAACACCTAACACACTTCATCTTTCGAGAGTGATTTCTGTGAACTACACCTGTTCTCCTAGCTTCGCTCATTTCGTCCAGCTTGTTCAAGACTAGCTGCTTGAGATCTGTTGTGTAGTCGATCTCATGCTCCACATCACCATATTTCAGAATGCCATACGGCGGTGGTCTTCCAAATTCATCCTCAAGTAAAATGCAATATGCTGCCGTCTGCAAAATGTGAGAAAAGAGAGGACCTCTCGGCGTCCTCCCCGTTTTAATCTCCACAGGAATATGGTATTCTCCCTCAAGAACAACGTAGTCAGGTCTTCCTCTCAGCCTATACTTCGCCGATTCAAACATCTTAGGTCTTATTCGCTCATCATCAATGAACTCGATGCTTCCTTCCCTGACGTCGTGGATCTCTCTCTTGGTTCCAGCGATCGCGAGATGCTTGAGCGATCTGTAGAGAAAGAAGGAGGCGCCTATGAGCCAGCTAAGAGCAATCACCTGAAGTATCTGGCTGAGAAGTATGTTCTCAAGAGTGGCAGTCGAGACGGAATAAATCGCAATCACAGTAGCTATCATCGCGAAAATGAGAACAACTCTCTCGGATATCAGGCGGTCTTCGTGAGTGGCCAGAGTTTCCCCCTTGTAGAGGAAGTAGGAGGCTGCCAGGAGCCAAATCAGAGAGATTACCAGCAAGATTTCGCCAACATTCTGCTCCCTTTGGAGAAATGTCAAGCCAAGAATCGATATGAATGTGGCGGCAACAGCGAAGTAGAGGACAGCCGTTTCCGACTCCTTGGCCGACCCCTCTCTCCTCCTTATCGTTGTGATTTCAGCCGCAATCTCAGCATGCTTCCTTTCGCCATCCGAGAGGTCCTCTTCCTCCGCATCTTTTTCACTTAGCCACCAGCTGAGCGGGCAGTACCCGAATTTCTCAACCTCGCCTGCCGAGAAGGTCGTTCCGTCTCCCACGGGAATCCATTTGTAGCGTCCTTATATATTTTTTGCGCGCCTTTTTCTGAGATAATAAAGGGATCCTGCAAGCGCGATCATCGAGACCAGTACAATCGGAATGAAGTATTCCCAGCCGAATTGAGCTTCCTTTTCCTTTACGACTATTCTAATGGAAGTCGTGTTCGAATTCCCCCACCCATCCTCGACTTCGAGCGTTACCAGAAAGGCTCCCGCCTTGTCAAAAGAGACAAGAATCACGGAGTCATTTGAATCCTCGATGCCATCTGAGTCTGTGTCCCATGAAAAACGAACTATTCCCTGGTCATCAAACGAGTTCAGGGCACTAAGCGTAATGGCTTCTCCTACTATCGCGAATGGATCGCCATCTATCCTAGCTATTGGAGCCTTAATGTCATCTTTCCAGTCGCGAACGAATATTTGCTCAAAATAGGCACCTATCCTCTCATTTCTTATTAACAGACCGACTTCCCTGTTCCTCGCGAAGGAGTTGTAGTTCCAATTGAGGCTAGATATAAGGACCCAATTGCCATCAACAACCATTCCCTTGTTGTGGAGCTTTAGTACACCATGGGCATCTGTATTCATCAGCTTGGCGTTCAAATCGATATCCCTACTCGCTCCCAAGGAACTCAGGAACTCCACAGTATCATCATTGTCATTGGGATCTTCTTGAAGGACATTGTACCATGTGGGGTCGAGCAGGACTTTCACTTCACAGCCTCTTTCAGCCGCTTTTATCAGTCTGTCTAGAAATGGATTGGATATCCTTTCCCCGCCCACGTTCCAGACTTTCCGAAGAAAGAATTGTTCGACGTATATCCTCTCCTCAGCGGAATCGATCATTCCCAAGACAGTGTCGTTGTCCATCACGTTATCAGGTCCGACAACGGCGATTACCTCCACATCCCCGGTGACCCTCAGCTCGCTGAGGAAGGGCGCCTCATATCCAGAGAATATCTCCTCATCTTGGTAGATATCGAGTCGGTCAAAAGCGTAGTCAAATGCTATGCTGTCCCTTCGAAGCGGGTTCCAATCCTCATAGAAAACACTCGCGAAGTATGTTGCGAGTGCCTCATCTTCTATGACAGAACCCCATCCCCTGTTTCCTCCTCCGTCCTCAGGATAGCCGTTGTTTACCCAGTTCTCGGAGGAAATCAATAAGCTTCCATTGTCGACCACGGCGTATTTTGCATGATTATACGCATACCTCTTGAATATGCTATCCTCGGGTAGGCCCATCAAAAATCTCACCTGAGCCCCCAATGAGGAAAGGTTCTCAAGAATCCAGACTTCCCTGCTGTTGACACCGCTTACCGGTTGTCCCTCAAGGAGGATTTTCACTTTGACCCCTCTTGAAATGGCCTCTGCCAAATCATCGCTCAGAGCTTTGCTTGTGAATTGATACGCATTCAATAGTATGCTTTCAGTTGCCTTCCCTATCTGTTCTCTGACTACAGCCAAAGAAATCCCTGGAGAATAGAAGGAAATCACAGAACCGCTCACGGTGAACATTTCCCGCTTGAAATCCGACTGACCTATTCCGAAGTCCCTCAAGGTCTCCCAATCCTGAGAAGTGTTGGTGTCAACATACGCCCCATTCTCTTGCAGTCTCTTTGCGAGCGCACCTTTCCTAGTCGTGGACGCAGGTTTTCCCACCCATCCAGGAAGTGTTACCTCTGAATCCCCCCAAACAAAGGAATCTATTTCCCAGCCATAGTATGTTAAAAGTATAACCTCGTCCCCCTCGTTTCTAAGTACTAGATGACCACCACAATGTATCATTCGTCTGGCATCACCATGGCCATATGTGAAATCTGCATCTACGAGCGAATCCTCGAAGTAAGAGGTCGAGTTGTGAGTGATACACAGTTTTTGTTTCGGATCAATTACGCTATGCCCAGGGAAGGAGATCTCTCCTTCTAGGTCTGTGACGATCCATCCTGTTAGATTGACGACTCGATTCCCGCCATTGAATATGCAGAAGTATTCATCATCCCTCAGATTGTTGTAGTAGACCTCAGTGAAGAAAATCTCATCTACTCCTGTCTGGAAGTCGCCATTGGATGAGCTAGGAGTTGGAGGCAGAGAGAACCAGTCCTCTGGCCCATCTATCACTTTTCCATCCGGAAAGAGCGAAAGGGACTGGTTTGTTCTAGAAACCAAATCTCTTCCTTCCCAGTGGATCCCAAGGGGAGGATAGTCGACGAGGCTGTCTGGGCCATAGGCAAAAAAATCGAAAACGGCCCCGCCACTATCCAGGAGGATTTCATCGCCATTGTTATTGAGTATTGGCTGGGAGAAGTTCATGTATAACGTGATTCTGCCATCACTCGGATCGAGCTCAGGGATTCCTTTTCCAGTTCTCACGAGTATGTATGTTTGAGCGGGAACTATTAGAGGCGGGAGAGTGAATAGATGGCCATCAAGGTCACTCAGAGTCCAGTTCCCAAGGTATGTTTCTCCCTCCACAACAAGGATTTCCATCCACTCTCCAACGACTTCATCCCCAAAGGGGTCGTACATCACCTCATTGATGATGAGTCTACCCGTCTCTTCGGCGGAAGTCCCTGGTTGAAGACCAGCAAGGATTGCTAAGATGAGAACAACTGAGGCAAGAATAGACCTCATCATCCTATAACTCCAACTCAGCTCGTCTATTTATCCTGACTGAGGGCAAGTAAAAGACCTGTCTAGCAGACATTTCATCAAAGGAAGGACTGGAAACAATTCCCGCTCAGTACTAAACCCTCATTGAAGAACCGAAACGGGGAAGAATTCTGAGCCTTTGGAATACCGGAGAAGCCGATTGAGGTCACTCTCTTGAAAGACCAGACACAAGGTCCTTCAGCGTCTTCTCAGGATCTTTTGACCTAACGACTCCAGAGGAAACAAGAACCCCAGAAGAGCCCAATTCGATAGCCCTCCGAGCGTCCTTCCCAGTTTTGACTCCAGCTCCGCACAGAACATCAACATCTCTATTGACAGATCTTATCTCTTCTACTGCGCCACGGACCACCTCAGGTTTTGCCTTGGTGACAGGCACATCACCACCAATGAGTTCTGGCGGTTCGATCGCAATATAGGTCGGAGCCAGGGAAGCGCATGCTTTACTCACCCTCACATTGTTTGTGCATATTACCGTAGCGAGTCCCGCCTTCTTGCACTCAACCACGGCCCGCTCGATATCCGCGATCAGCATCCTTCTCTCTGAATGGTTTACTAGGGTTCCCTGCCCGCCAGACTCCTTGACCGATATCGGCGTGACGTGACCAGTATATCCTCCCTCCACAACTGCATCGACATGCTGAGAGAAAACCGCTATGCTCAGCTCATCAGCGTACTGACCAAGATGAACAAGTGGAGGGCACACTATTATCTCGATACCCGAGTCGAGGGATATCTTCTCACATATCCTGGCGAGCTCAAAACCCCTCTTGCCAGTGCCCTCCTCATAGGACTTGAAATTGATGATAATGACACTCTTCATTTCATTTCCTCAAATCTTGATGAGAGTTTGGAAAGGACATTCGGCAGTGTGGTATATTCCATCTCCGAAAGTGGTAGTCTGTGGGGCTCGAAAGGACCGTGTCTCCTCAGATAGTCCGCTATCCTCGCAGCTTCTTTTCTTGTCCCATCGAAGGCGGGGTCGTCGAAGAGGTCGACAGGTCCAACCAGCGTAGCGTCATTGATCTGAAAGCCGAGTGCGAAGACTCTTGGCGGGCCATCAAATCTCGTACATTTCGCGTCCACTAGAGAAACAGGCATCAATGGACCGTTGTGCGAACCCCTCATCCAACCGCTGACTAGATGCGGGAAGGCGAATGGCTCCAGAACCTCACCCAAGGCTGGAAGTCCAGATTGCGCCCTCACGACCGCCACGGGGTCGTCCTTTCCTACGTATTCCCCCGCTATGTGCGCAAGCTTCTCCGTGGAGACGGCTGCTACCGGCTCTTTCGGAGGAAGCTTTCCCTTCTTGGGAAAGACTCTCTTTATGACAAATCGAGACTTGGCGCCTATTAAGGCGAGAATATCATACAGCTCCTCCGGACACTTCATAATCACCTTCTTGTGTTCGATTATATCCCATATCTCAAAGACGAAGCCAGAATGCATTGATGGATCTATTATGAGTCCTGCCGTTGCGAAAGGATCACCGAACATCCTGAATATGGGAAGGTTGAATGCTCCTGGTTCCGTTTTGTCCATCATAAAAACTACTACCGGTTCCGCCGGTCTTTCAGTGAATTCGAGCTCCGCTATTCCGGGGCCCATTCCCCTGATGTTTCCAGAAAAGGCATCCGAAAGGAGGTCCTGTCCCGCGCCGTAGAGCTTGAGGGATTTTGCGTGCTTGGTGCCTTCCTCGAAGGTTTTCCAAGCAAGCTTGTGAACCTCCTCGGAATCCTCACCCTTCTTGTGGGACATGATTAGCTCAAGATCATCGCCGCAATGAGTGACTCTGAAATCATTAATCGTTCCCTCATCCTTGGCCTCTTGAAGGAAGCCACAGGCCACATCCTCGATATGCGGATGGGCCACAACGTGCCCTGGATAGCTTCCAACGTCCGCTTTTATGACAGAGATGGTCGTCTTTTTCTTCGCCAATCTATCCTCCCCGGGGTGCATATGCAAGGATACCTATTAAAATGATGCGAGAAACATCAACGCTATCATTCTTGATATCCATAAGGTCAGCTTTAATTTGATATGGCACCTATTTTGAGACAGTTTCAGTCCCGTTGAGTTCCTCAATCAAGGGTGAGAGAGATGGGCAAGAAGAAGCCCAAGGAAACGTCCAAAGAGACGTCCAAGGAAGCCCCAAGGAAGTCCCAGGTTGAGACTGCCGCGGCGAAGATATCCAAGGCAGAAACGCTACTCAAGGAACTCAGAGGATTGGATGCGGAAACGAAGGAGATGGTTGGAAAGCTCTCCGACGCGAAGTTCCATTTCAAGAACAAGGATTACAGAAAGTCGTCATTGCTTTGCAGCAAGGCGCTGAGGGTTGGCAAACTCTCTAAGCGTACCAAGAAAGCGTACGACACGATTTCCGAGGTAATGGTTTCTGCCGAAGAGCTGGGCCGGGAAGATTATGACCTATCAGAAACCTTCGAGATACTCAAGGCAGCAGAAGTGGCACTGGCAGATTCCAATTTTGGGGCTCTCAGAATCCTTCTCTCTGAAGCAAAGAAGAGTATGAAGCAAGCTAAGCAACTGAAGAAGATCCAGAAGGAACTTGCAGGCACGAAGCTTTCTGTAATGGATCTGAAAAGAAGTGGCTCGGTCACACTTGAAAGCGAGATACTCCTGAGCGAAGCCAGTGAAGCACTAAGAGAGAAGGATTTGAAGAAAGCGAGAGACCTCCTTAAGGCAGTGAGGAAGTGGATAGACATAGAGATACTAGAAAAAGAGAGACATGAGTTGCTTTTGGCTCAAGACCACGAGGAGATATCAGAAAGAGTGACTGATCTGTCCCCGCAAATACAAGAGTTTCATAAGTTGGGAATAGACACATCATGGATGGAGGAGTGCATAGCGGAAGCATCGGAAGCGCTCGATGAGGGGAATTTTGTAGGGGCAAAGAGACATCTCCTTGAGCTGGAAGAGACTGTGCGCAGCTTGAAGGGGTCCACCATTAGAGCTGCTCGTGAGGCAATTGACAAGGCAATGGAAGAGATAGAGGAAGCGCGCCGGAAAAATATCGGAGTACTCGTTGCGGAGAGATCGCTAAATCAAGCGGAAAAGGCTTTCCTCAAGGAGGAATTCAAAGATTCCATAGATTTCGCCCAACTGAGCATAAGTTTCGTCAAGAGATCGATTAGACGGATTGCCTCAAAGGAAGGTGATCTGAGAAGAGACGAAGATTTCACGCAGGCCCTCATCGAAATTGGAAAGATAGTATCCGAGAAATCAGAAGCGATAAAGGAAGGACGGGAGCTCCCCCCCGAAGGTAGGAAGATTCTTGATGATTCCATTATTGAGCTCGAGTCGACCTACCTGACATCAATGGCTCAGGAAGATCTCGAATCCATGAGGAGTACGATAGAGGAAGCTGATTCGCGAAGAGTGGGAGTGAATGAAGCGAAGATAATGCTTCGCAAGGCTCAAGATGCATTCAGAGCTGAGAACTACGCAGCTGTCACAGTTCTGGAGCGAACCGTCAGAAATCTTCTGTCGGGCGACAAGGAGAAAAAGAGTAGGGCTACCGCTTGATTATATTCCTAGAATATCCTCCAACTTCCCAAAGTCCAAAAGACCTGTTTTTTCTTCAATCGCATATACGTGACTCTCATCAGCGGAAATGCCTTCTAGCGGAGGAGATATGAAATCCAACGTAGTTACATCTGTGCCTAATGCGAGAGGGGAGAATGCGGGGAGCACTATTGCGTTGCGAGTGACGAGAAAACACGGAAGTTTCGCTGTGGCGCCTATCTTGTCCCTGAGGCCGAGTGAAGGATGCTCGTGTCCCATTACCAGCGACCCCTTCCAGCTAATCTTATTGTGACCGTGAGCGAAGGTGTATCCGCCAAGAGAAGACGTCATGGAAAGATCGAGACCCTTCTTCGATAGGATAGTCCTCAGGAAGTTGTCATGATTGCCCCTTATCAGCTCGACATCAGCCTTGTCCGAGATGAAATCTAGGACCTCGTTGACCTCCTCCCACTCTTGGACTAGGTTCTTTGAGAACTCGTGCTTGAAATCACCATCTATGAGAATCCTGGAAGGCTCGTATTTCTCGAGGAGTCTCGTGAGCCTTTCCATCATCACCTTTTTTTGGAATCTCGGAATCGAGACGCCCTGTTCCAGGAGGGCACCTTCGTATCCGAGATGAAGGTCAGCGATTACGAGAAGATTCTCATCATCTAGGAAAAGCGCGTGGTGCCTACTAATCTTCGTTCCAGGCGAGATCTCGATCTCGTCCATCGTTTCATCATGACTTCGCGTCTATATCTGTCTTTGGCTTTGTGTATGTATTAGGAGTTGTCCGCAAGTTTTTTGACGCCTCAATCAGGAATCGCAAGCGGGTCTGAAAGTTTCACTGAACCCCTGATTACATTTATTACATGTTCACCTTCTATGGAGTCTGATGCTAGAACACCCCTTCGTGAGGGAAAATGTCATCGAAGAGCGCGAGTTTCAGACCACCATTGCAGATGAGGCGGCTGGAAAGAGCAGTCTCGTCGTTCTACCCACAGGTCTTGGGAAGACCGTCATAGCTTGTCTGGTGATTGCAAAGAAGCTTCGAAGAGGCGGTCGTGCCCTAGTACTGGCCCCCACAAGACCTCTGGCGAATCAGCATGCAAACAGCATCCGGAGGTTCTTGACATTGGGAAGTCCGATCTGCCTGACGGGTCAAGTGCCGAAGAAGAAGCGAACCACCCTATGGAACATATCCAATATTGTCGTTGCAACTCCACAGGTTGCAGTCAATGATCTGAACGCGGGGATGATTCCAAACAACATCGTTCTGACGGTATTCGATGAGGCTCACCGTGCAGTTGGAAACTACGCCTACGTTCCCTTGGCGAAGGGATTGAGAGAGCTATGTCCGGGAATGCTAGTCCTCGGACTGACGGCCTCCCCAGGACATGAGATAGAGAGAATTGAGGAAGTCACGAGGAGCCTGGGCATAGAGAATCTCATCATGCGGACAAGGGAAGACGTGGATGTCGCCCCCTACGTCCAAGAAGTGAGCATCGATTGGGTGGAAGTTCCCCCGTCTGAAATCATGAAGAAGATCTCCAAATACCTCACGAAATACCTGCACGAACAGCTGAACGCTCTCAGAAGGTACGGGTTCCTGCGCAATAGAAAGAATATCCACGTGAGGATACAAGATCTTACCGATGTCAGGAAGCAGATGGCTGTGAGGAGCAAGGGAGGAAAGTTCCCGCCCTACCTCTTTCAGGCCTCTAGGCGGCTCTCCCTGGCTCAAGTGGCGAATCACGCGATTCTGTGCATAGAGAGGCAGGGCGTTGATTCCTTTCTAAAATTCCTCGAGCCAAAGACGAGAGAAGGTAGGTCGAAGTATGATGCCGCTTTCATGAAGGACGCGAGGGTTCAGAGAGCGTACAACGCAGCAAAGAAGTGGAAGGGGCCTTCCCATCCCAAGATCGAGCCGATGCTGGCGACGATAAGAAATCAGCTTTGGCTCAAGCCAACCTCAAAGATAATAGTCTTCGCAGAGTTGCGGGACACTGTATACCATATTGTAGGTCTTCTCGAAAACATTGGAGTATCCGTCAAGCGGTTCGTGGGACAGGGGACTCGTGAGGGGAGGAAGGGAATGACTCAGAAGCAGCAGGTGAAAACACTCGCAAGGTTCGAGGGAGGGAATTTCAATGTCATGGTTGCCACCAGCATAGCCGAGGAAGGTCTCGATGTGCCTCAGGTCGACCTCGTCATATTCTACGAGCCCGTTGCCAGCGATATAAGACTCATACAGAGGAAAGGGAGGACTGGAAGGGATGCAAAGGGGCGAGTCGTTATTCTCACGACGGACAGGAGCGCAGACGAGAGATATCTGTGGGCGGGCATCAAAAAGGAGAGAAGGATGAAACGTCTCGTGGACAGGATAGCTTCTGCCACACACAAAGGCGAAGCATCCTTGGATGAGCAAGTTTCGGAAACAGACCCAGAGAAGACCTGGAGACCTAGACCGAAGCAACCGACACTCGATGATTTTTTGTGATCTCCGTTTCGTGATGGAAAGTTTGTTGGACTACCACAACGCCTTATTTCATCAAATCTGGAAGGTTCAATGGACCGGAGGGGACTTGAACCCCTGACCTCCACGTTGCAAGCGTGGCGATCTTCCAGTCTGATCTACCGGCCCTCTTTCCGCTTTAGTATCAGGACAGCATAAATACCTTTTCTCCGAATTTGCAAGCCTCGCAAATCCTTCGTCAATTTCGAACGCATGGCTGTTCACATCCACTATGATATTATGAGACAGATAAAAATTAATAGTAGTTCGTCTCTAATAATATTGAGGAGCTGCCAGGAAAGGAACCGCATCCAGCATATGTCGAGTACTGCGTTTGAGTGCAGGCCCCTCCTCTGCACCTCGTTTGGTAGCCCCCCAAGGTTGTTGCGGTGACCTTTCGAAGATTTTTCGCAGTACTCGACGCCTCACGATTCCGAAAAAACTACGATCTCAGCTCAATCTCTATGTGAACACCGTCTGGATAGGGAATCCTCATGACCTGCATGAGGGCCCTTCTATCATCAGCGTCGAGAAAGATAAGCCTCTTGTGAATCCTCATCTCCCACCTGTCCCAGGTTTCGGATCCCTCCCCGTCTGGGCTCTTCCTGCAGGGAACGACGATCTTCTTCGTGGGGAGGGGAATGGGACCGCTCATCGCTACGCCAGTCTTCTCGGAGATCGTCCTTATCTGCCCGCAAACCTGGTCAATCTTCTCCCGGTCAGCCCCATACAAAAAAATCTTAACTTTTTGCACCATCAAAAAACCCAAAAAAAGGAAAAAGAGGAGATAGGATCACTTCTTCTCCACGTCGATGCACATACCGGCAGCGACGGTCTGACCCATATCTCTGATTGCAAATCTTCCCAATTGTGGGAAATCACTCGTTTTCTCAATCACCATCGGCTTCGTTGGTCTGATTTTGACGATCGCCGCATCTCCCGTCTTCAGAAACTCCGGATTCTCTTCTATCGTTTCACCGGTCTTTGCATCCAGCTTTGCCTGGAGCTCCTCAAATGTGCATGCAACCTGTGCCGTGTGGCAGTGAAAGACGGGAGTGTATCCCTTGGTAATCACGCTGGGATGATTCAGCACCATAATCCTTGCGGTAAATGAGCTGGCTACGGTCGGAGGATTCTCGTGAGGTCCAGCAACATCTCCCCTCCTGATGTCAGTCCTGGCTATTCCTCTGACGTTGAAGCCCACATTGTCCCCAGGCTCCGCCTTCGGAATAGTTTCGTGGTGCATCTCGATGGATTTGACATCGGCTGTCTTATCCGCGGGCTGCATGGATATCTTCATATCTGGCAGGAGCACGCCAGTCTCGACCCTTCCGACTGGAACGGTTCCGATTCCCGTGATTGTATACACATCCTGAATGGGCAACCTGAGCGGAAGCTCGGTGGGCTTGGGTGGTACTGTCAGCAGATCTAACGACTGAAGAATCGTTGGTCCCTTGAACCAGCCCAGATTGTCTGAGGGCTTCGTGGCATTGTCCCCCTTGAAGGCACTGACCGGTATGAACGGGATGTCATCCACATTGTAGCCAACGGACGTGAGGAGAGAGGAAACCTGCTCCTTGACATCATTATACCTCTTCTCGTCATACTCTGGCCTGGTGGTATCCATCTTGTTCATTGCAACGATCATCTGTTCCACTCCCAGCGTCCTCGCCAGGAATACGTGCTCCTTCGTCTGGGCCTGCGGTCCGTCAGGAACAGAAACGACGAGTACAGCTCCGTCCGCCTGACTCGTACCCGTAATCATGTTCTTGACGAAGTCTCTGTGACCGGGTGCATCGATTATAGTGAAGTAGAACTTGTCTGTGTCAAACCTTTTATGGGCCACATCTATCGTGAGGCCTCTTTCTCTCTCTTCCTTCAACTTGTCCATTACCCACGCAAACTCGAATGTCGCCTTTCCCTTTTCTTCAGCCTCCTTTCTGTACCTCTCGATCACGTGGGCTTCTATAGATTCCGTCTCAAGCAGCAGTCTCCCTACTAGAGTGGATTTTCCGTGGTCGACATGGCCTATGAACACCAAGTTCAGATGAGGTTTTTCTGGCATACTCATATCTCCTTAATTTTCCCTCCTTAATGCCTCTCGCTATTTATCTCTTTTTCCTTCTCAGGCCATGTAGTATTTCTCATCATAAGGCTCTGGCTTCAGCCCCTTTCTGGTTCTTATCCCCCTCACAACATCAGGTTGGAGGTCAGCGGGAAGCTTCTCGAAGCCCGAGTTCTCGGTGGACCAGAGGGCTCTACCAGTTGTCGCGCTCCTTATCGATGTTGCGAATCCAAACATCTCGGCAACGGGAGCCTTAGCGACTATGTTCGCCATCTCCTCGTCCTGAGTCATATCCTCTATGACCGCCCTCCTCTGTTGCATCTCCCTCACCCCATTTCCGAGAAGGTTCTGAGGGACATTTATGAAAACCTTCTGCTTGGGCTCCAAGAGGACCCTACCCGCCTGACACATGGCTCCATAGATCGCTGACCTCACCGCAGGTATCACCTGGGCCGGTCCTCTGTGGATGCTGTCCTCATGAAGTTTCGCATCTGCAAGTCTGACCTTAACCCCTTGACATCTCTCCTGCGCAAGGGGGCCCTTCTCCATCGCATCCACGAATGCATCATTGCACAACTCTATCGTCTCGTGAAGGTACTGAATCCCCCACGTTGCATTGATAAACATATTGGAGTTGTGAATGGCAGAGACGTTCTTGGACTCCTTCTTGTCCATTCCGAGATCCTGGAGCTTCTTTGCCAGTTCCTTCGTGCGCTTTATCTTTCCCCCCGATTGAATCTCTCCAGAGAGAATGGCCTCTGTTACCTCCTTCTCAAGTGGCTCGACCTCGAGGTAGAAGCGGTTGTGCTTGTTTGGGGACTTGCCCTCGAATGGCCCTCCACTTCCCTCTATCGATTCCCTGTATACGACTATCGGTTCGGATGATGTTATCTCCACACCATGATCATTTATTATTCTGTACTCAGTAATCTCAAGATGCAACTCTCCCATCCCAGAGAGGAGATGTTCTCCCGTCTCTTGGTTTATCTCGACCTGAATGGAGGGATCGGCCTTCGATATGATTCTGAGGACGTCGACAAGCTTGGGCAGATCTTTCGTTTGCTTTGCCTCGATGGCAACGGTGACGACTGGTTCGGAGTAGTGAACGATTCTTTCGAACGCCTCCATGTTCGGGTCCGAGGATACTGTCGATCCGGCGATTGCGTCCTTGAGACCAGATACGGCGACAATGTTGCCCGCATCGATTTCCTCCACCGTTATCCTGTCCGCTCCTACTGAAAGAGCAACGTTCTGCACCCTGTTCGGGTTGGGCATGCCTATCACCTGGAGTTCCTGCCCCTTGTTCATCCTCCCGCTAAAAAGACGACCGACGGATATCTCGCCCGCGTGAGGGTCCATTACTATTTTCGTCACCATGAGGGCTACCGGCCCGTCCTCTTTGCAGTTAATCATGGCCTTTCCGATTTCGGAGTCGAGATCGCCGTGCCAGATGTGAGGAATTCTTGTTTTCTGTGCCACTACTGGATTGGGCATGTGCTTTATTACCATGTCGAGCAGAACTTGATGTATGGGAGCGACCTTTGCAAGTGTCTTCTGATCATCGTTTGCGCAGTAATCATATACGTCCTTGAAGGTTATATCGCTCCTTTCCATGAAGGGCACTGAAATTGCCCAGTTGTAGAGGGCGGAACCGAAGGCCACGCTACCATCCTCCACCTTTACTACCCACTCGTTCTTGAACTCCTCAGGTGCAAGTTTCTTGATTCTCTCATTGACCTCCATTATTATCTTCAGGAACCTCTGCTGCATCTCATCTGAATCGACCCTGAGCTCGTTGATGAGTCTGTCGACCTTGTTTACGAAAAGAATAGGTTTGACCTTCTCCTTCATAGCCTGTCTGATGACCGTCTCCGTCTGTGGCATCACTCCCTCAACCGCACAGACGACAATGATGACGCCATCAATTGCGCGCATTGCTCGCGTGACATCCCCACCAAAATCCACGTGACCCGGTGTGTCTATCAAATTGATGAGATATTCATTCCCCTCGTATTCATGCACCATTGAGACGTTTGCCGCGTTTATGGTGATTCCCCGGGCCTGCTCCTGCTCATCGTAGTCGAGCAGCAATTGCTTTCCAGCGAGCTCCTCTGACATCATCCCCGCCCCCGCGATCAGATTGTCGCTCAAAGTCGTCTTGCCATGATCGATGTGGGCCGCGGTTCCGATATTCCGTATGAAATCGATCTTGTGCATAAGAGCCTGGGCCCTTCTTATGTTTTCCTCCTTTCTTCCCATGGTCATCTCCTAGCGCGCAGAGGCGGCAACTCTCTCGAATTCGTCTCTCTTCGAAACGGCAAAGGAATTCATGTCACCCTTCGAGGCCAGAATTATTTCCTCAGCGAGACAGAGCTCGGCGGGCTTCTTGTTCTTGTGAGACGCGGCAACCGCACCTTTGCATATGTTCCTAAGGACCATATCCAGTCTTCTGGAAGGGGATATGTCCACTGCCCTTGGAACATTTATCCCGCCAAAGCGGAGTCGAGTAATCTCCTCCCTGGGAGCTGCGTTCTCGAGAGCTTGAACGAAAACCTGAACGGGATGCGTTTTTGTCCTTTCGTGTATTATCTTCAGTGCATTCCGAACCACGGCATAGGATTTGGTCTTCTTTCCGGTATAGTTCTCGGTTCTCATCATATTGTTGATGAGCCTCTCGATGATATTGGTCTTCGCCTTTCCGAATCGCTTGTTGGCATGTCTCCCGCCACTGTGCGGGATGACGACAGGCTCGAGATTGATGTATCTTCCCAGGCCCTTGTCCCTTATTACAACCTCGGAAAGGTCATATTCATTGAATAAGAGCACACCAGACGACTCTTTCACCCGGGATTCGGGCTTTTCGGGTGGCTCAGTCGTCTCCTTCTCCTTCGGCGGTTCAGTCTCGGTCTTCTCTTCTTTCAGAAAATCACCATTACCTTATCGGTTTCTCTTTTCTTCCCCTTACGAGCTCGTCCAAGGAGACATCGTTCACTTTGATGACTTTGAACCTGACGCCAGGCAGATCACCATATGAACGACCCATCCTCCCGCCGATTCCCTCGACCAAGACCTCATCGTGCTCATCAATGAAGTTGATTGCTCCGTCGCCCACAGCGAATGCCGTGATCAGGCGGCCGTTCTTGATGAGCTGGATTTTTACGCATTTCCTTATTGCGGAGTTGGGCTGCTTTGCCTCGATGCCCACTTTTTCCAGGACAATGCCTTTTGCCTGCGCAGAGCCCTCTAGCGGGTCGGACTTCTCCCTGAGCCTGAGCATTCTCCTCTTGTAATAGCGATCGCTCCATCTGAGCTTGCTTCGATTCTTCTTCAGCTTTCGTCCCGCGTAAAGACCTCTGGCCAATGTTCTCACTCCGTAGTCCTTTGATTAAGGATGAAGTTGTATATAAGGATAGTCGCACTGGCAATCTGCCTGTAAATCGATGATGATAATGTAGCCCGACATGGAAGAAGCCCAGTGATGTCGCTGTCAATAGTCCTCGAGAGAAACCTGCTTCGTATTCTTCGCGGGCCGCTTTTCCATTTTCTTTTCTAACCTTTTTCTGAGATCGCTTATCATATCTCCAGCATCACCGAAGGTCTCCTGACCAGGTTCGCCGACAAAAATACTCTGCTTTAGTTCCTGCCTGAGCTTTTCGAGCTCTCGGTGCATTCTTCTTTCCTTTCTCTTGGCGGAGATGTGATACCACTCGTCCCTCGTGCTTTTGGAACCTAGAACAACAACCTTTCCTGGCCTCTTTCTTCCTGTCCTCCCTCTTCTTTGTATCGTTCTTATTTCCGAGGGTATGGGCTCGTAGAATATGACCAGATCTGTTGATGGAATATCAAGGCCCTCCTCGGCCACCCTAGTCGCAACGAGAACATTGTAGACGCCCTGCTTAAACTTCTCTATGGTCTCGACTTGCTCCTTCTGCTTGAGTCCTCGATCCTCTCCTCTACTAGCCTGCCCCACGAATCTCGCAGGTCTGAATCCACTAATCTTCTCGAGCTGCCGCGTCACAGTTTCAGAGGTGTCCCTGTAGTGAGTGAAGACTATCGCCAGAGACTCCTCCTTCTCCCTGAACTGCCTCTTCAAGATCTCGATTACCTTCCTCAGCTTCGGTCTGTCGAATCCCTCTCCCTTCGTAAGGCTCAACGCCTGCAACACCTCAAAATTCTTGAGGATTTCCTTTGACGACTTCTTTGCGCGCTTATCCTTACTCTCCTCAATCATCCTGTCGAAATACTCCCTCAGCGCGTCTATTCCCTGAGACTCAGCAAACTCAATAGCATAATCGATCTTCATCGCCATTGCCTGCAAAGTCGCTGACCTGAAGAGTTTGTAGTGCTTCTCCCCTTTCGCGAGTCTGCTCTGGATCTCCTTTTGAACGTCCAGTAGGTCCCGCCGAGTCACTGGTTTGTCCGTTTGAAGGAATCCGTACTTCCTCAGCTCCTCAACCTGCTTGCCCAGGGCCTTTCTCAGTTGGGTAATTATCTTCTTCAAGTTCTCCGGGACCTCAATGCCGATGTAATCCACATCGATGTCATGAATATACTTCACAACATCCGGGTCGTAGTCCGTTCTTATCTCCACGCCGACGATTCCGAGGTTATCACACACTTCGAGGATTTTGGCGGGGTCGCTTCCCGGCGACGCTGTCATCCCGAGCGTGAGGATTCTACTCTCCTTGCACAGCTTGCCTATTGGGACGTAAGCGTAGTCACCGACCGCCCGATGGGCCTCATCGAATATCACCAGCGAGAGGTCACTCAAATCTATGTGACGAGATTCTAGGTCATTCTGTATGACCTGAGGCGTGGATACAACGATGTCGTGCTCCCGCCAAAGATCGATGCGCGAGGAGGGTGGGACCTCTCCCGTGAATTGAACGAGGTTCGGGTTCTTCATGAAGTTCCCTAACGATTTTGCGTGCTGTGCCACAAGCGGCTTGGTGGGCGCAAGAAAGAGAATCTTCTTTCCCTTGGCGATTGTGTCTGCGATTACAAGAATAGCGATGACAGTCTTTCCCATGCCCGTGGGTAGAACGACGAGCGTGGACCTCTTGGAGCAGGACTTGGCAATTCTTATCTGATACTCTCTCTCCTCGATGTGACCATCCTTGAGAAGAGGATGTTCCACAAACACAATAGGAAATTACCAGCGGGGATATTTAGGTTTGTATTTTCTTCCCCGCAGGTGGGATACAATCAGTGCCACAACCGCCAGAACGATGAGGAGGATGATGCCATATGTGAATATCTTTATGAGGAGTCCAAAGAGCGGGTCTTCCCTGATTATCGTGATGACGGTTACCGAGTCTTTCTTGCTCGTGTCTCCCAGAGAGGTTGCTGCAAGAATGCTCTCCACCTTTTTCCCTCTCGGTGTCTCTTCCGTTGTCCTGATCGTAAGAAACAGAATAGCTTCCTCATCCCGGCCGAGGCTTATCTCGAAGTCCTGCACGGTTTCGATATTGGATGCGTTCTGGCTCAGGTAGGCGCTCCATCCCTGCACGAGGTAGTCTATTCTGAACCTGAATATGTCCGAGAAGTCTCCCACATTGGTGAGCTTTATGAGATAGCCTGCATAGCCACCAGGGTCAACGCTGTCGGTATTCTCGTATATCCTCAGGACGAGCCCCTCTTCTGGCGGGCTTTCGAGTATCGCGATATCGTCAATCCACCACCCGCCGGATTTCGGGAGTACTCTAACATCGATGTCAAACCTAATGCGAACATCCGAACTACCGGGGGAAATACTGGCAGAAATATCGTAAAGGCTGAGCTTCCAAGATCCTTGGGAAAACTCGAAAGTCTCAAGTAAGTTCCATGGACCCCCATCAACAGATATCAGAACTCTTGCGATGTCCGTCCTGCGGAGGGTGAATCCTTCCCGTTCCTGCGACATCCCAAGGAAGTACTTGTGGAAGAAGCTGAAATAGGCGGTGGAACCGCCTGAGACCGAGATGTTTTCCGATTGCAAGTACAGACGCTCCGTTGGAAGTCCCCACATTAGATCGCCAAAGAAACCGAACTTCCATGAATGGATGGAGCTGTGGCTCCCGCCTCCAGGCATAGTGTCATCCACTATCTCCCATCGGTAGACGACACCCGCCGAGTTCGTTTCCCATCCGATGTTCCCGCTCTCAACATCATCAAAGAAGTAGATGGTATTGACTGTCGAATGAACTATCCTATCGTTGTTCTCAGGGATTTCATCATTCGTGAGGTTCACGAAGACCTCGAAGAGAATCTTTCCTGAGATGGTGGGCGCATAAGTCCAGGTGAGGTTCATCTCTATCCGACTCGGAAGCGAATTCACAGTCATAGTCTCATTGTATACTTCTGACGCTGAATCATAGCTGTTATTGTAGACAGTTAGTGTGACGTTGAAATCCGTCTTGTTGTTCGTTCCCTTATTCTCTATGCTGGCTCGAATCGTCAGGGTTTCCCCGATCCGGGCGATGCTCTTCACATTTACAGCTTTGACCGCCAGATCGTCCTCGACCTCTTTCGTTATGTCTGCAGTCATGAGAGGGCTTGAGGGAGAGATGTTCCTCACCTTCCAGCCAGTTCTTACATTCGTATAGGAGCTGCTGTCCGGTATCGATGTGGGAGTGAAACCCTCCGTTGAATCAAACCAGGGATCGGTCATCTGAGTGGGATTTTCCCCGTTGGCCTCGTCGGCCTCCTCCAAATCCACCTTCCTGTGAAACTGGTCGTCATTGCTGTCCACGCTTTCATCTATATGCCAAATAAGGAGACCACTTCCCGGGAGGGCTGAGTCGAAGCCAACCCTCTGCCTGTTCTCTATGAGAAAATACTCCTCTCCCGCTGCAGACTCTCCCACTGGAAGCTTATAGATTACAGGTGAGGTTTCGACCTGTGGTATGGACTCATCCGTGAGAGGGGTCAGCACCTCGAAGGGCACCACCCATCCGACTTCCACTTTTGACCAGGCGCATGGATGTGCGGGCTCCGAGCCCGCTGGAGTTCCGAGCCAGGCACCCTGCCCCATGAGTCCCCATGACCCTATCCCCTCGCTGTCATCGTCCGAGTCATAAAGGTCTACCAAGCCCAGGTCATGCCCGAACTCATGAGCGAATACACCGACAGGAGAGAACTCCGACTGCATCGTGTACCAGTAGACTTGAACACCGTCCACCATGAGCTGCTGGTTTCCGGGAGCGGAGAGGTCCGCATCGAGAACCGCCCATCTGTGCGACCATATCGTGTTTGGGTTCAAAGAGGATTCTTGTCCCTGTCCTGCGTGCACGACGGCTAGATGGTCGATTATTCCGTCTCCATCATTGTCATATTGGCTGAAGTCTATATCAGTATCCGCCAGCAGAACCGCATCCGTAACCAGTCTGTAGATGGGACCATTCAAATCATCGACGCCAGTAGTACTGTCCTCTCCGTACTCTCCCATCGGATTGAGTACCGTATACCAGGAAGACACATTTCCGACAACATTGAGTTGATCGTAGGAAACCTCATCGTAGTAGTTGTGGAGGCTGCCTTCACCAGGGTCCGTGCTAAACATCAGGTTCTGGTATTTGGCCTGCGTGTTCGACCCCTGATGGCTGAAATCCGTGAACTCGACTAATATGACGAGAAGCTCTTCCGTCCCGATTGAGCGCGTTCCCTTCGTCCTCGGATATTCCTTGAATCCTGGCGTTGGCATAGAGCCATAGACCTCTGGGTTTGGAGGTGTCAATATGGGTCCAAAGGGAGGACGATACTTCTCTTCCCGCGGAGTTGAGAAGCTCAGGGAAATGACGATGAACATCAGAGCAAGGAGAAGGGAAATGATTCGTCTCATGGGAACACTAGTCGCGACAATCGAAGGGTGTCTATATAAGTCTTGATGCTCGGTTATCAACCCCCCATCTCCGTTCTTCAGAAGTTAATCGGGGACGAGTCTTAGAAATTGTCTAGATGGCTCCGTGTTTCCGGACCTATAAACCAGCCCTCTCGAAGCCCTTCCCCGCGAGCGGCTTTGTCGCATCAATGCCCAGCTTTGTCGTCGTGTCTCCCGCACTCGGGTCTAGTGAACTCCCGCGGGCGCGCTTCACCTTGACCATATCCCTGTCAGCTTGGAATCGGGTCGCCAGTGCCCATTCAACATTCTCGTCGTTGTAAATGTCAATATCATTGTCCACTATTATGACACGCTTCAGCGAGGGATGACCCGTGAAGGCAGCCATAATGGCGTTCTTCGGATCGCCCTCCACCTGCTTCTCTATGGAGACGACTCCGTGAAGCCAGCAGCATCCTCCTTCGGTCAGGCGGACACCGCCTACCTTGGGAACGACCTTTTTCACGCTTTCATAGATCATCGGCTCGCGTGGCATCCCCATGAAGAGGTAGTGCTCTCTTCCTCCTGGCAGGAGGGCGTGGTATATCGGGTCATCCATATGATAGATGCGGTCTATCACGATGACGGGCTCGTCTCTTACCTTGTCATACGTGCCAGTGATGTCCACGAATGGACCCTCTTTCGCCGTCTCGTCAATCATGCTCCCCTCCAGGACGTATTCGGCATAACCAGGGACAGTGAGACCGCTCTTTATTGTCGTTGCTCCTACATTCTCTCCGAGGGTGGCTAACCTTAGCGCCGCCGCAATCCTTAGCTCGTCCGTTTCATAGCCTACTGACATGCCGGCGGGCAGAAGAATCGAGGGGCAAAGACCTATGGCCACGGCGATCTTGAGCTCCTCTCCCCTTTCCAGGGCCTCCTTCCTCATCGCATACAGGTGTCTGGGAACCACTCTGGCCGCAAGTCTCGTCTCATCCAAAACCATCATCCTGTGGAAGGACATGTTCCTCTTCTCTTCCAGTTCTGCAAACACAACACCGGATGTGATGTATCTTCCCCCGTCTCCGGGATACCACTTGTTTATGGGGGATCTCATAAGGTCGACGTCGTCAACGATATTCTTCAGAACAGGAGCGTCCTCGATGACGTCGAAGTCCGCGGGATTCTTCATAGCCTCCAGCATCTTCAGAAGGAGCTCGTCCTGCATCTGACCCAACGCGCTGGCTATCCTTTCGCGGGTCGCCCAAACGTTTCCCGCGACTCGGAAACCCTTCAAATCTTCGAAGAGGAAGGGGGTCGTCGGATTCTCTCTAAGCTTCTTGGTGATGTAGGAGTCCTCCTCTACGGGTTCTTCCACTACCTGTAGGTCTTCAAAATGCTCCAGATACTCTCTCATTGCCATACTTCCCGCCTCACTTACCGAATGTGTCTTCTTATTTCTACTTTTTCGCAAGCTAAGGGAGAGCGTCAACATAACGGAAGAGCAGAACGCGGTCGTAGCTGAGTACGTGAAGACGCATAACAAGGCGTGCATACATACCAAGAAATGATGTGGAGGCATAGACCCTCAGTTTTTCTGTCCTTGAAGTCGTTGCAGAGAGAACCTTGCAGATATGCCTTTCGTCGTCCCTGATAATGAA
>JBHIFI010000003.1:0-59211 GCA_046761005.1 Thermoplasmata archaeon | reverse complement strand
TGTGAATATACAAGAATTTAAGTGGGGCATCTCGATTAGGTGCCTAGATGTATTCCAAGGAAGAGGGAGAATGTGCTGTTCTAGCGGCAAGGAACACTATTGAGAACTATGTGCGTGGAGAGGACAAATACGATGTTGATTTTCCCAAGAGCTTTGAAGAGAAGTCGGGCGTCTTTGTCACTATAGACACGTTCCCCGAGATAGAATTGCGAGGGTGCATAGGATATCCCGAGCCGTTCTTTCCGCTCAGAGAGGCGATCGTAAAGGCTGCACAAGAAGCCACCAGGGACCCGAGGTTCCCGCCCTTGAGGGAAAATGAGCTGGACAATATCGTTATCGAGGTAAGTCTGCTTACTCCTCCTGAAGAGGTTATCGTCAAGAAACCCAAGGAATACTTGAAGAGCATCGTGATAGGGAGAGATGGCCTTATTGCAAGAAAAGGCGTATTCAGAGGCCTTCTATTGCCTCAAGTTGCCATTGACTGGGAATGGAATGTCGAGGAGTTTCTATCAAACACCTGCATGAAGGCGGGCTTGAGGGCCGATGACTGGCTCAATAGGGATACTAGAATCTACAAGTTCTCTGCCGAGATATTCGGAGAAAAAACACCGAGAGGGGAGATAGAGAGACGCGTCCTGGGAGGAAAGGATGAGGGTCATTGAGGGTCGCGCCTACGTTAGTGGAAGTCTGCAGGATTGCTGCATAGGCATAGAAAATGGAAAGATAAGCGAGATTAAGCGGATTCTCAAAGGAGACGAGAAGTTCCGCTTTGGCGGTATCATCCTTCCCACTGGAATCGACCTCCATGTCCATTTCCGCGAACCTGGAATGACGGAGAAAGAGGATTTCCTCTCAGGAACCACGGCAGCTGCGTGTGGCGGGATAACTTGTGTCCTCGACATGCCCAATACAATTCCTCCAGCAACTACTCCAACGAGGATAAGGGAGAAAGTTGAATCTATCGGAAAAAAGGCGATGGTGGACTTCGGGCTATATGCGGGACTGACAGAAGATAGTGATATTGAAGGTCTCGCTGAGGTTGCCACGGCATTCAAGATATACTTCGCTCCGTCGACAGGAGGCTTGGCGATAGAGAACTTCAATGGCTTTCTTGAATTGAAAAAGGACCTTTCCAGGGCAAAGAAATTCATATCGGTTCATTGTGAGGATCCTGCGCAAATTAGCAACATTGAGGAAAAGACGCTCGAAGATCATCTGGCATCCAGACCTGTAAGCGCTGAGGTTAGCGGAATAGAAAAGGCGAGGCGGCTCACGGGAATCCAAAGAATCCACATAGCCCACCTTTCATCGGAGAAAGGGTTGGAATCTCTTTCTGGTACAGACTTCACCAGCGAGGTGACACCCCATCATCTTTTTCTCAACGTAAATTGCAACATGGGGACCCTAGCGAAGGTTAACCCTCCCTTGAGGTACAAGCACGACCAGAATGCCCTATGGTCCGCCTTTGCTAATGGAGGAATCGATTTGGTGGCATCTGACCACGCACCCCACACACTGGATGAGAAGGAACAAGATTTCTATTCTGCACCCGCCGGAGTGCCAGGTGTCGAAACCATGATTCCTCTCCTTCTTGAAAGGGTCAGACTGAAAAGCCTCTCGCTCGATAGGTTTGTTGACGCAGTGTGCGAGAAGCCCGCCGACTTGCTTTCTCTGAACAAAGGGAAAATCGACATAGGATACGACGCTGACATTATGGTAGTCGACCTTCGGAAGCCACGAAAAATCAGACAGGATGATTTGCATTCCAAATGCGGCTGGACACCCTTTGAAGGCATGAAAGGTGTTTTCCCCTCTGCAACTTTCTTACACGGTGAACGCATTGTAGAGGAGGGAGAGGTCATAGTAAACCCATCAGGCGCATTTCTTGGACCAAAACATTAACTAAGGTTCCCGCCTGTAAAGCGCGGCCTGATGTCCTCCATTGTCGCGGAGATTGTAGCTTTCGTAAGGGACCTAGTTCTTGTTCTGGGTTACCCAGGGATATTCCTGGCAATGTTTGTCGAGGGGATAATAACGCCCATCCCAAGCGAAGCGATTCTTCCCTTGGCGGGTTCCCTAGCCTATGAGGGAGAATTCGAGGTCTGGGCCGTGATAGTTGTAGCAACTTTGGGTGCCACATTGGGCTCCACGGTTGCATACTATATTGGAGCCTACTTCGGACGAGGCTTTGTTCATAGGTTTGGAAGATATTTCAGATTGGGAGAGGAGCATCTCGAGCGGGCCGAGGTGTGGTTTCAGAAATATGGGAGAGCCTCCATCCTCATAGGGCACGCCCTTCCTGGCACGAGATCCTTCATATCCTTTCCCGCCGGAATCGCAAAGATGGATTTGAGGAATTTTGTTGTCTCAACCTTCTTCGGCGCCATGATTTGGAACACTGTCCTCACTGTCACGGGCTATTTCCTCAGCAGCAGGATAGAGGCTATCGAGGGATTCTTCGAGTACCTCGACCTCTTTGCATTCATTCTGGCTTTGGCGATCATAATCATCTACATATACTGGAGAAGGAAGCAACGCGCTCACGCGTAGTAGTACTCACCAGCCGCCTTTTGCTCTCGGTCCAATCGGGATTCCGGCTTGTTGATTCTTGGTCTGTTTGTCTCATTGTCCCGCCTGAAGGTGATGGCCACCTCCTTGAGGAACTTATTCATGCCCTCACGCATCTCGAACGGCCCCTCTCCGACCCCCTTCCTGGAAGGCTCGCCGTGGAAGACCATCAATGAATCGGAGACGAGATCGATGAAATACACGTCGTGGTCAACAATCATTCCGCTCATTCCCCTGTTCTCCATGGCTCTTCTTATGGCTCTAGCGGCTTCCATTCTTTGGTTTGAATCAAGGTAGGCTGAGGGTTCGTCAATCAGATAAATGTCTGCCTCCCTTGCAAGACAAAGACCGATCGCAACGCACTGAAGCTCGCCGCCGGAAAGAGTGGGAATGGGCCTGTCCATGAGTGATTGCAAATTCAAAGGTGCCTCTATCTCCGTTTTGAAATAGCTCGTCTCGAAATCCTCCCCAGCCTCAGAGAGAAAGGCCTCTCGCACGGTTCCCTTGAACTTCGGTTCGATATACTGGGGCTTGTAGCTCACCTTGAGATTCCCCTCAACCTCGCCCCGAGTAGGCCTCAAAACACCTGCGAGCATCTTCACGAATGTCGTCTTCCCTGTCGCATTTGGACCGACGACTCCCACGACCTCTCCTTCCCGGATGATCCCTTCGCTTGTCTTGAGAGAGAATCCCTTGAACCTCTTGTAGAGGGGCTGAAACTGTATCATCGGTTTCCCGCTCCACTCCTTCCTCGGCGCATGAGCCTCGAATCTTATCTCCCTCTCCCTGAATCTGACGTTCTCCTCCTTCAGAAAGCCCTTGAGATAAGTGTTTATGGCAACGCGAACGCCCCTCGGCTGAGAGGTCACACCATATGCTCCCCTCTCACCAAACATTAGATGGACACTGTCAGCCAAGAAGTCCAATACGGCGAGGTCGTGTTCAATCACGACAACCTGCTTTGTCTGGGATAGGCTCTGTATGGACTCAGCGACCTTGAGCCTCTGATATATATCCAAATAGGAAGAGGGCTCATCGAAGAAGTATATGTCAGCATCTTTGAGGAAAGTCGCTGCCAGTGCAACCCTCTGGAGTTCACCGCCGGACAGCTTTGCGAGGTCGCGGTCAAAAGCATGTCCGATAATAAATTCCTCCGAGACATCATCCAGTCTTCCGGATTCGTCAACCCTTTCCAACAGCTCTCCAACCTTTCCCTTATGAGCCTTGGGCAACTTGTCGACGTACTGTGGCTTGAATGAGGTGAGCAGACTCCCATCCGCTATCTTCCTCAGATAATTCTGCAATTCCGTTCCTGCATATTTCTCAAGAACTGGGTCCCACGAAGGCTCGCGCTCCAAATCTCCCAGATTTGGAATCGTTTCTCCAGAAAGAACGCTAATGACAGTGGTCTTTCCGATTCCGTTCGGGCCAAGTATTCCCATTACCTCTCCGTGATGGGGGGTCGGAAGCCTGTAAAGCCTGAAGCCATTCATTCCATACTGATGAACGACTTCTCCCTCGAGTTCTTTGGGAAGACCGACGATGCGAATCGAATCGAATGGACATTTGTGCACGCAGATACCACAGCCTACACAGAGTTCCTCAGAGATCATGGGCCTTCCCTCTTCCCCCATCACCACAGTTTCCGTACCCGTTCTCACTGGAGGACAGTATTTGATGCATTCCAGATTGCATCTCTTTGATTGACATCTGTCGCGAAGAAGAACTGCAATTCGCATCCTCTGATTGGAAAGTTTGGCCAATATATAAGGGCGATGCAACAGGTTTTAAGGTTCAATGACCTTGTGGGTCCCGATGATACCAGGAGGAAGAATGAGTCCCAAGCAGATAAAAGCGGCGATGAAGCGCCTGGGAATAAAGGCAGAAGAGTTAGAAGATGTGGAGGAGGTTATAATCAAGACTTCAGCAAAGGAGTATGTCATCCCAAACGCAGCTGTCACCAAGATGGAAGTTCAAGGCCAGACGACTTATCAAGTCGTGGGAGAAGCAGAGGAGTTCGAGAAATCTGAGGAGGGTCCGAGAATTCCTGGGGAGGATGTAAGGCTGGTCGCGGAGAAGGCAAATGTGACGGCCGAGGAGGCTCGGAAGGCCCTGATCGAATGTGAGGGTGAACCTGCAGAGGCCATCCTCAAGCTCCTTGGGGAGAGGGCCTAGCTTCCATTGAATTGCAGGAGAAGGAGTTACTGTGAAGTTGACACATACATCGATTCGCGCTAAAAATATGGATGAGACCATAGAATTCTATGAGAAGGTTCTTGGGTTGAAGTTGGTGAGGAGAGCGGAAATCCCACAGAACGATGCCGAGATAGCTTTCTTGGAAAGCCCCGAGGGCGATTCGAGAATAGAGCTCACTCATTACAGGCAACAAAAAAGCTATGTCCAGGCGGAATATGAAGACAGGGTGTTTGATCACATTGCTTTTGAAGCGAACGATATAGATGGCATCCTCCAGAGGGTCAGAGAAGCAGGAGGCACTGTCACGGATGAGCCTTTTCATCTGAGTCCAGGCGGGCCAAGGATTGCATTCCTCGAGGATCCCAATGAGGTACTGATAGAGCTGATAGAAAGACTGTGATTGGGTTATCGACGTCTGGCCTATCAGATACGACAATGAGACCCATCCGACATTGCCATACTTTTCGTCTAGAGGATGCTTGCGTTGACGGATTTTGGCGTCTCACTCTCAAATTATATATACTTACGAGAACTTTGAACGATACGCTAGGCTTGACCGGAGGGCTCGGCGTCCTCTTGTACACCGAAACCGCCGTTAGCGGGGGTGACAGCTGAGGGCGGCGTATTCAGCTTGGTGTTGGCCCTCTGGCCAGCGATGAGGTCCTGTCCTGCGGGGCAGGAGGCGGTGAAAAGTCGGTCGTAGGACCGAAACTATCACCCTAATCGTGGGTAACGGGTCAGGCACGGAAGTGAGCAGCCTTACCACGAACTACCGGCGCTCGTGGGGTTGCGGGACCGAGAGGGCCTTTGGACAACCAGCATCGAGCCTGAGCGTCCACCTCGGTGGCCTAGCTTATCTCATATCCGGCAACTTCGTCTGTTTTGTATCAACCTTAAGATGATGGACATCGAATCTATCAAGAAGGATATCTCTGAGGATCTGAGATGCAGGTTCCTCAAAACCCTGGCCTGCTCTGTATGCGGGATCATTTCCAGGAATCTCGATGCCGTTCTTCAACAATAGCTTCCTAGCCTCCGTCCTCTCTTCGCCTTTAACGCTTTCAGCCCCCACATCATCAAAACCACACTCCCTCAGCTCCTGAAGGAATACAGGTCTCCTGAAAAGCACTTCCAGAACCGAGATTGCCAGGGCTGGCTTATCTTTGTCAGAGACTTCAGCTGATGTGCATTTCTCTCCAATCATCTCGTAGATGTTCTTTTCTCGACGAGCGGAGGTCATATACACTTTTGAGGGAGGTATTTGCTTTTCTTTGACCACTCCCATGTCTGCCATTGCCCGCAGATAACCAGTCAGGAAGAGACGATGAATCGGAAATCCATCATCGTTGAGTTGCCTGGCCAGTCCACTTATGGATTTCTCTTCCTTTTTGACATATGAAATGATTAGGTTCTTCAAGGTTTTCTCGGGAAAAAACATCTGCTCACCGACCCGGTAACATACCTGGTAACAGATAAGCCTTTTGCTTCCCCCTATTGGTAACAAAACCAGTTCAAAAATCTCTATTAATCACATTTACTCTCTCCCGGATAGGCCGGATTTCCCTTGTGACTTTGCACATAACGATTACTCCCCCTTTTATTTTTTATATTTCGATTACTGATATTCAGAAGAAAACCTTAATATCGAATCGAGTGGCTCTGGACAACCGTTGATTGAAGAGGACGGTAGGATCAAGAGTTATGTTGCTGGCTTCGACGAGAAGTTAGATGGAGGGATACCGAATGGGCACATCGTTCTTATATGTGGCGAACCCGGCACGATGAAGTCGAGTCTGGCATTCAGCATACTATACAATAATGCTCTAAAAGAGGACAAGGTGGGTGCCTTCCTATCCCTTGAGCAGGGGAGAAAAAGCCTGCTGAAGCAGATGAAGGGGATGGGGATGGATCCACAGAATATTGAGGACAAACTGAGCATAGTTGATCTCAGTCTTATCAGAAAGAACTTGGAGGCACTGAAAAATCAAACCTGGGTCGAGATCTTCAAGATGTATGCTTCCAATTTGAAGAAAAACACTGACTTTGTGCTCTTTGCAGTTGACTCGCTTTCCATTCTTGAAACCCTCGCAAGGTTCGAATATCCAAGGGAGGAGCTCTTCCAGCTTTTCGAGTGGCTTAGGGACTTGGGAGTTACAAGCCTGATAATAAGTGAGATGATCATAGGTGAGAAGGCATTCGGCAGGTACGGAGAAGACTTCATAGCGGATGGCATCATCCATGTCAAGATGGAGAATGTCGACGATGTGACCGTACAAAGAAGAATAAGATGCGTGAAGATGAGGGGCACGAGCCATAGTCCCAACTACTATACACTTCTGTTCGAGGGTGGGGTATTCCAGGCTACAAGAGTCATCAGCGACTAAGAGAGTCCACATTGCGTGTCTTTCATATGTCCTGATTTCAGCCTATTTGGACAAGGTTCTGTGAGTGATTCAAGAGAAGTTGTGCGGCAGGAAGCAACAAACACTTCTCCAGGTCGGTTGCAGAGGCCAACATACAGGACCAAAACAGCGAGATGGCCCCTTCTAAGCCAGCTTCGGAAGGTTTTTATAGCCCTCGGTTAATGACTTCACCAAGCGTGGTGGACGTGGGCAACACTGTTATACATGCTTTAACCTCTTAGGGAGGAGGCTTCAAAATGAAGTTGTCAAAGGAGAAATCATTCGCTAGGATTTTGGCAATCGCAACAGGACTTTTGATGGTAATTCCCGCCACACAATTCGTGGGTCTTGGCGTTCCTCAGAAGTCCGTTGCTGTGAACACCGTATTGGTGTATTTCGATACCGAGGACGACCTGGATACTCTGAGAGAATCGGGCACTGAGATATTGCAGATATATGACTCGTTTGCGCTCGCAAAGACAACAAATGCTCAGAATGATCTTTTTCAGTCCAAAGGAATGATCGTGGAAAAGGAATACGGCCTGAACAATATCTACATCAATGGAATGATTATCGACACCCAGGCAGGGGAGCCGGAGATTGTTCCCAGTCTCAAGCTGGAATCCTATGGAAGTGATATCGACGGCCATTATCTTGTGCAATTCTACGGACCCATAAAGGAAGAATGGAAGGAAGAAATCGAGAGGATCGGAGGCAGAGTGCTCAACTACATTCCCAACAATGCGTTCATCGTTCAACTCGATGACAGTCTCCTGAAAGAAGTCAAAAATCTGAAGGAAGTCCAGTGGTTGGGCATCTACCATCCAGCGTATAAGATAAGACCAGTCCTACTGGACGCGAACGGAGAGGTTTCCGTGAAGATTATCACATTCAAAGGAGAGGGCCTCGGCCAGGTAGTAAGTTCTTTGCACAGAGATCAGATACTCTCGCGTTTCCAGAACGAAGATTTCGGCGTCGTTAAGGCGAAGGTTGACAGCAACGATATACCCCGTCTCGCTGGACTCAATAGCGTGCAGTACGTGGAGCCCATCTATGAGATGAGGCCTACGAACGCGAACATGCAGTGGGTTGTGCAGACAGATGAATTCGGTAACAGAAGGATATGGGACATGGGGCTTCATGGTGAGAACCAAGTCATTGCCATCGCGGATACGGGACTTGATTTCGACCACAACTTCTTCAGGGAGAGTCCTGGTGTGATTCAGACCGGGGACATCTATAATGTCACGGATCTCTCGAGAAGAAAAGTGGTAAGGTATATGGTGATGAGTCAGTGGGTTGGTATCGATCCGGCGACAGACCCATGGGCGTGGAAGGATAGCGCATGGAAGTGGGAGCCAGGCAACATAACATCAGGCCACGGAACGATGACCTCAGGCACGCTCCTGGGAAACGACGATCCCATTAGCGGGAGCGCGAACGATGGTATCGCTAAGGGTGCGAAGATATTCCTGCAGGATGTAGGCACCCTATACCAGAACCCAGAATTTATGGATTGGTGGGACGACGCACTTCGATACATACCAGACGACTACCATGACTTGTTCTGGGACCCATATGAGGATGGCGCGAGAATTCACAGCAACAGCTGGGGCGCCAGGAACATCGACTATGACCTCGAGGCCATGATGGTCGACAAGTTCATGTGGGAATATCCGGATATGCTCGTCGTTTTTTCAGCGGGAAATAGGGCAATGGAAGGACCGGGTAGTCCCGCAACCGCAAAGAGTTGCATATCGGTAGGTTGGAGCGATTCTCCTATGAGTCAGGATAACGTAGATTCCTCGAGCTCCGTCGGTCCTACAGATGATGGAAGACGGAAGCCCACTGTCATGGCGGTTGGAGAAGGCATGTCTTCTCGCTCCACCGGAAACAACTGGGACAACATCAACACTGCCCTCGAAGGATGGTTTCAAGGAACGAGCTATTCAGGCCCTGTGGTTGCAGGTCTCGCGGCAATAACCCGCCAATATTTCATGGAAGGCTGGTATCCAACTGGCAATCCCGTTGTCTTGAATGGATTTACTCCCAGTGCCGCCCTGCTCAAATCAACGATAGTAGCAGCTGGAAAACAGATGCAGGGAAACTACGTGGATAGGAGGTTGGAGGGCAGTTGGCCAAACCACTCTCAAGGTTGGGGAAGAGTGATAATGAACAACTCGCTATACTTCTCCGGCGACACGAACAGACTTCGGGTCGTAGATCACAAGGCAGGCCTCTTGACGGGGGAAACCGTGGAATATCAATACTACGTCACAGACGATACCGTTCCTTTCAAAGTCATAATGGCATACAGCGACTATCCTGGAGCCGTTCCCACAACAAAGGCGCTTGTCAACAATCTCGATTTGACTGTCACTTCTCCTGGAGGAAACGTCTACAAGGGAAACGTATTCTGGACAGGAAAGGATGTTCGAACTGAGCTAGTAGAATCGAAATGGGGGGCTGGTTCCTATGATACTGACAATCCTGTGGAAGGGGTCTTGGTATTGGCTCCTGACATCGGCTTCTGGAGGGTGAGGGTGACAGGAACAAACATTCCCTCAGGTCCTCAACCTTTCGCGCTGTCAATACTCGGTGCGATCGATCCAGGCTACGGTCAGCTTTTCCTGGACAAGACGATATATGGAGATTCTGATACCATAAGAATAAGGGTGGAAGACACGGATGCTGGTCCTTCGCTGACGGTTGAAGTGACAAGCGATACAGAGATCACCCCTGAAACCGTCACCTTGACTGGAACTGGAGCAGGGGTCTATGAGGGCTCGATCGACACCTCATATGGAATCCCCGTCACGGATGGTATTCTTCAGGTGAGTGATGATGATACCGTCACAGTTGAATACGTTGATGTCACACCTCCGCAGAGAGCAATCCAGAAGACGGCAGTAATAGACGGTGCGCCTCCGATGATAACGGATGTGAGAGCGACAAGAATAACGAATGCAGCGGCAACAGTAATCTGGAATACGGATGAATCGGCTACATCAAAGGTATACTATGATACCAACCCGATTTCCCTCAGTAACAGCGAGACCAAGAAACCGGGCGGATATTTCGTCTCACACTCAGTAGACCTTACCAATCTTACGACGGGAACAAAGTATTATTTCGATGTTGAATCGACAGACAGGTTTGGTCATACGACACGTGACGATAATGGTGGGCAACATTACAGCTTCCACACCACAGAGAAGGGAGAGATTCTCCTCGTTATTGGTCACGAGACCTTCACATATGAGAGGTTGGACAGATACAAGAATGCCTTCGAGATGTTTGGATGGTCAAACAATGAATGGTTTGTTGAAAGAAGCGGAATTCCGGGCCTCTCGTTCTTGCAGGGGTACAAGGTGGTTATGTGGCAGACTGGTTTAGAGGAATATCCGCCCTTTGAACCTGAGGATATGACCCTGATCACGAATTATATCGACGAAGGAGGAAGATTCTTCATCTCCTCGCATGATGTTGCGTGGGCTTTTGCAAAGGATTCAGGCTCGGACTATGCGACCGTTCAGACAGGCCAATGGGTGAACTCGACATTGAAGTCGGACTGGGATGCAGATCCTCGGTTCTTCGACTCCGTGGAAGGGATTATAGGAGACCCCATAAGCAACGAATATTTCGGTACTAGCCGGTTGGACTACCAAGGGCACAGGCCATGGGGTGGTGGTGACCGTGGAGATGAGGTTATCGCGCAAAGCTACGGGGGAACGCCCTCCTATGTCTGGAGGGACTACGATGGCGATGCAAATGAAGCTCCAATCGCAGTCAAATGGATTTCCTCTGCTGCAAATGGAACAGCAGGACCTGGAAAGGTCTGGGGAGGCATGCCCTCAAAGTTGGTGGCCTACTTCTTCGAGGTCACGGGGATAGTTGATAGTGCTGCGAGGGGTTCCGTCATAAACAAGACGATAGTCTGGCTGATAGGACACGACCACCCAGATGTTCAGGTCATCTCACCGAATGGCGGAGAGATCTACACTGGAGATACCATTCAGATACAGTGGAGTCGCCAGGTATATTCGACAGGTATCAACGGTCAAGCCCTCTTCTATAGCCCAGATGATGGACAATCGTGGATTAGAATCTTCCCTGACCCGGCAGTAGGAGATACGACCTACAACTGGGACATCAGCACTCTGCAGAATGGAATAAACTACCGCGTGAAAGTTGTGGTTCAGGATGATGGAATTCCCTATCCCATGCTCAATGGTTCGGATATCTCGGATGACCCATTCACCATTCTGAGACCGGGAGGAGATAGTGAGGGTCCCATCACTATTCCTGGAAGCGTGGGTTCGACACCAAATCCGGTTGAAAGATCTCTGACTGTTACTTTCACAGCCATCGTGGATGATACGAACTTTGGGAACTCTACGATTCAGGCGGCAGAGTTCTTCATCGATGCTCCTGGACAAAACGGAACAGGAACTCCGATGAACCCAGTTGATGTCTTTGATACGCCCACTGAGGAGGTCACATGGACTGGTTCCGCAGACTGGTCCCCTGGAACGCGGTGTGTCTTTGTTCATGGACAGGACTCAGCGAACAATTGGGGACTCTATTCATCGAGATGCTTTGAGGTTCTTGGCAAGATAGTCCAGCCTCCCTCGGACTTCATGGCGGCCCTGACAGGACCGAGTTACGAAGACATAACGCTGACTTGGACCCTCTCACCAGATGACCCGCTCGATGTGGATCATTACTCCATATACTACGGAAGTAGCTACGACCCAACCGCAGCGAGTTACGCCTTCCTCACGACCGTGCCCAATCAGACAGAAATCTATGTTGACTCTGGAGCCGGGCTTGGAGGTTCCATCTATTATGCGATCTACTCCAACAGTACTGGTGGAGATGCGAGTAGGGCCTCGCAACAGGCTGGGAAATTCGTGAGGTCCCTTTCTGCAGGCGTACAACTCATCTCCATCCCGATTACTCCATCCAACGGAACTGTGGCATCTGTATTCCAAACGCTGCAATTCGACAAAGTGTGGACATACGACTCAGATTCTGGTAAGTGGCAGAGCTATATGGATTTCAAGCCATACAAGGGAGTCCTTACTACAATCTCTTTGGACAGGGGCTACTGGGTAGATGTGGTCCAAGCAGGCGATTTCGTTGTTGCTGGCTGGGTGCAGTCTCAGGTGGACATTACTCTCTCAAAACCTTGGACACTCGTGGGCTATCCTTCGCTGACTGGGTCAATGACTGTCGGAGAGCTGAAGGCGAGTTCAGGAGCAGCTAAGGTCGAGGGGTATTCTGCATTAGCACCCTACTTCCTCCAGGAACTACCGGATTCGTTTGTACTAACTGCGGGGGAAGCCTACTGGATCGGAAATGCCAATTATCTCTGGACCGTCTATACCTAGGCAACCTTTCATAGGAAGCTTAGCTGAACACTAAGTGGAGACCCATGACAAGAAAAGGCAGAATCCTGGCAGTCTTGCTCCCCCTTGTCTTTCTTATTACCATCATTCCGATTGAGAATAGTTCGACGAGAGGAGATGTACTGGATGTCAGAATCTCCATATCCTCACCGCAGCAGGCCGAAACACTTTCTTCCTACCGCATTACTGAGGAGTACGAAGGCTTCGTCTTGGCAAGCCTTACGGAGGACGAGATAGCTGAACTCACCGCTCAGGGTTTTGACATACAAACGGAGGAGCTTTACCTCATAGGCATTCGCGGTTTTTCGTTCGATACTAGAAAAGGAGAGCCTTCAATTCCTGATGAGCTCAGAATATCAGACTATTCAGAAGGTGCTGTTGGCTACTATATAGTTCAGTTTCGAGGGCCTGTGAGAAGGGAGTGGAAGGAGTCCCTCTCTCAGGCGGGCGCTGAAATCGTGAACTACGTGCCTTTCAATGCTTTCCTTGTCAGAATCGATCCTGGGATGAGAGCGGCCCTCGGGAGAGTGCAGGCGGTGCAGTGGGTCGGAGTCTTTCACCCCGCGTATAAGGTCAGCCCTGAACTCGTCTCGGAAACGGGGACATTCGAGGCGGAGGTAATCACTTTTTATCCAGAGGGAGTCGACACCGTTCTCGACATACTTCCAGAAGAGTCCATACTCTTCTCCTACAAGGGTAAGGACTTCGGCAGAGTGGATGCCCGCATAGATCATGATCAGCTCGTTAGGGTTGCGAATCTCGTCGATGTCAACTTCATTCAACCGCGCGAGGTTTTCTATATCCATAACAGCAGAATGCAATGGATAATGCAGACGAATATCAATGAGAACAGACGCATATGGGATATGGGAATTCGGGGAGAAAGGCAGCTCGTTGGATTCTCTGACACGGGAATAGACTTCGATCATAACCTCTTCCGAGAGGATGCTATCACCATCCAGAATGGAGATATCTATAACGCAACTGATATGACACGAAGGAAACTGGTGCGCTATTATGTCCATGGTGACCCTAGTGATGAGTGGTCATGGAAGGACACTCCAAACCGTCAGGACCCCGATAGCGGATGGTGGACATCTGGTCACGGGACAATGGTTACAGGAACCTTCGGAGGAAATGATGACCCGATTGCCACTAGCAGTAATGACGGGGGGGCCAAAGGCGCAAAGATATTCTTCCAGGACATAGGAGGGATACGATGGCTGTCGGGAGTGAGGATAGACAGCCTGAAGTACATACCCGCGGACTATGACGATCTTTTCGGGCCCGCGTACGACGCGGGAGCTAGGATACACTCTAACTCGTGGGGATCCTACACTACTGTCTACACCATGGGAGCTCAGATGGTTGACGAGTTCATGTGGAACCATCCAGATATGCTCATAATCTTCTCAAACGGAAACGGGGGACGTACCAACATGGCAAGCCCCGCTACTGCCAAGAATGTCCTTTCCTCAGGATCGGGAAGAACCTCTCCGATTCAGGATAGCGTGGCTGGTTACAGTAGCACAGGACCCACATCTGATGGAAGGAGGAAACCGACTGTGATAGCAGTCGGGGAGGGCATATCCTCCATGTCGTCTGGAAATCCAAGAGACAATATCAACACAGCTTGGGAGGGTTCATGGGGAGGCACGAGTTATTCTGCCCCTGATCACGCCTCCCTTGCAGCTATGACCCGCCAGTATTTCATGGAGGGTTGGTGGCCCTCGGGGACAAAGGTCCCCTTGGATGGATTCGAGCCTTCAGCCGCTCTTGTCAAAGCGATGCTCACTGCGAGTGCGAGGCAAATGCAAGGCCAGAACTCCGATAGCAAGAATGAGGACACTTGGCCGAACAACTCACAGGGTTGGGGAAGAGTTCTCCTGGATGATGCCCTTTATTTCGCGGGAGACACGAGACGCCTTGAGTTGTTCGATGATAGAATAGGCCTGAACACGGGTGAGTTCAACATGGAGTCATACTACGTACTCGACTCCTCCGAACCGCTGAGAATAATTCTCGCATGGACGGACTATCCAGGAGTAGCTTGGACCTCTCCGAACATCGCAAATGATTTGGATTTACTCGTGACCGACCCGCTGGGAAACACCTACAAAGGAAATGTCTTTGGAACGATGGCTCAGGGAGAGTCTCTTCCCAACACAGGCAGTTACGATAGGCTCAACGTGCTCGAGGGAGCCCACATAGAGAGCCCAATGGTGGGAGCGTGGAGCGTGAGAGTGACGGCTGCCAATGCTCCTAACGGGCCCCAACCGTATGCTCTTGTGACCCTCGGGGACCTCGGCACGGGATGGGGTCAGGTTTTTCTCGATCAGAGCGTCTATGGGGAAAACGACACTATAGGGATAAGTGTGAGGGACACTGGACCATCCACTGTTGATGTCACTATGTGGAGCACGACGGAACCCACCCCCGAACTCATTAGCTTGAATGAAACCTCGCCAGGCTCGGGAAGATGGGTCGGTTACATTAATACATCTCAGGGACCACCGACTACGGATGGGGAGCTTCAAGTCTCCCATGGAGACCTGGTGACTGTTCAGTATATTGACGACGACCCGCCTCACACGTCCACGGACACTGCGACGATCGATGCGACATACCCGCTAATCTTCAACATCTTCGTTATGAACATAACTTCCACCTCGGCAAACGTGATATGGAGAACCAACGAGGCCACGGATTCCAAGGTGTACTACAATGAGAGTGATCCGCTTGATCTGGAGGAGTATGTGAGCGGGTACCGTTTGGAGCATGATGTCCTGCTGACAAACCTCAAGCCTGAGACCATCTACAAATTCGATGTTGAATCCTCGGATCCTTATGGTCACACTACCAAGGACTCCAATGGTGGTTTGCACTGGCAGTTCCAAACTCTCAAGCTGTCTCCCGAACCGCCAACGAACCCGAGAGCCTGGTTGTTTGGACCTGACTACGACCATGTTCACATTGAGTGGGAGCTATCGGTCGATGATCCAGGCCTGGTTGATCACTATGCCATTTACTACAGCACGCTGGCATATGACCCCGATGGCACCGGATACCAGCTCTTGGCAACCGTTCCAAGCGGCCTGAACTTCTTCGACCACTATTTGGCTGGCCACGGCAACCCGATGAACATCTACTACGTCATTCAGGCGAACTACAGTGCTGGCCTGCCTGCGAGGGCCGAGGACCAGGTCGCGAAGTTCACGAGATGGACTCCAGCGGGCCCTGTGCTCCTTTCCTTCCCACTCAAGATGGTGAATGAGAGCATAGAGTATGCATTGAAAACAGTAAGCTGGGACGTGATGAGATACTACGATGCATGGGATGATTCCGACCACTGGAAGGAGTATCACAGATGGAAGAACTGGAATGACCTTCCCACTATCAACCAGACAATGGCTATATGGGTGAATGTGACATCCCCAGAGCCTGTGACGCACGCGGGAGTTGTCCCGAGAGGCATGAGCATCCACCTCAAGGAAGGATGGAACCTGGTCGGATTCCCTCACATGTATTATGATTATACGGTCAACGATCTCAGTGCGCAGACAGGTGCCGAGCGGGTGGAGGCCTTCAACGTCGCCGCGCCTCCTTACTTCTTGTATAGTCTCTCTGGAACAACGTACATGGCTCCCGGAGAAGGCTATTGGATAAAGGTGCCCGCTCATACTTTCTGGATCTTGTGAGCACGCGCCAAGGACATCCTCTAAACTGCTACTTGAAGATCGAATACAAATCGGAGGGTCTACGATCGTGGTCCTTTGAATGTATTCGTGATTTCAGAAATCAAAGGACGCCAAAGAGAAAAGAAGATGCCAGGAAGGAGAGCGAGAAGATGAGCGTCGATAGAAGGATTCCTTTTCCGATCACCTTGAGCAATTCGTGAGAATCCCCGGTCTGAAGGCCTTCTGTGAAATAGCTTGCCACCGCCAAGTTGCAGTACAGAAGTACACCCAAAATGAGGATGAAACAAAAAGATGTAATTCCACTGGACTCAGAGAAGTAGGTTTCCATGAGCAGGAATATGGAGGCGGTAACGCCGAGTACGAGGGGGGAGAAAAAAGTGATTGTGTTACTCACTGTCTGAACGATGGGCTTGATATCATCCTTCGCGTCCCTTTCAATCCTCGAAACTTCCTTCATATTGGAAGCTATGCGCTTCGCTATGTTTCCAGCTAATGCTATATCCTTCTCAGCAATGTCGACAATCATCCTCAGATTCGCCACCACACTCGATTCCTGTTTCATCGCGGTATCGCGAGTCAAGATGTCTCCAATATCGAATTCTCCCCTCGATAGCAGAAAGAGGGCATTGGAAAATCTCCTTGCTGTCTCTGTTCCCTCCATCTTTTTCGCAGTCTTGAGTACGGCGATTTCTAGGGACTCACCCGCCGAGAGGAAGTTGCCTAGACGCTCCAGCACGTCCGGGAACTCCTCTGAAAGCTTTCGCGATTTGATATCGGACCTCGATCTTCCCACAAAGAATAAGGAAAAAGCCATCGTCATTGATGTGAAAGCGAGTATCATGAGGGAAATCTGAGGGACTTTGTGCTGAAGCCAAAAGACTATCCCAACAGAGAAGATGATAATCGAGAGCAGGAGAGCGATGATAGGGATCGAGAAATCTGTGAGCCTGAGTGGGCGGGTGTGCAGAAAAGAGAATGGTCGCCTGGAAAGCACCTCTCTGCAGTAAAGGAACATGGCGACCGGGAATATGATATCGAGGATGACAGCAATCAGAGCAGGATGGGGGGTGTTACCCTGGATTTGTGTGATATTCTTGTTGGAGAAATCCGTGGGACTTGCAACCGCCAGCGAGGACATCGGCAAGATGGATGCAATCATGACGGGAAGGATTATCCCTAGTGCAAAAACGACATTGATAGGAGCCCTGAGAGAGGAGAGAAATCCCTTCAACTTACTTTTCGTATAGATGTGAAGGGGCATGAGCAAGGAGGCTAAATCTTCCCCACCCTTCTCTTCTACTGCTCCAGATAATCGCATCAGCGTCTCTCCAAACCCCTCATTTCTGCTCCTCCATTTATGAGCATATTTCCTAAATTCTTCTGGGAGGCTTCTTCCCTTAGTGTAGACGAGCCATACCATCCGCTGAAAACCTGGCCTGAGCATTCCTCTAGAGTTCTTTGCAGCAGTGAGAACTGCGTTCTCATGGGACAGTGCCTCCCCCGCCCCTCCAATCAGATAACTCGTCACTTCTGGGGCCTCCCTGAAAGATGACTTCTCCACCCTCGAAGCAAGGGCCGCTGGATAGGAAACAACTGTCCTCTGAGCAATTGGAGGGATGATGACCGCGAAAATAAGAGAGATGGGATGAGAATGAGCGAATGGGATGACAAGAATAGAGGGGAGGGAGAGCAACAGAGCAAGGCGTCCTCCTGAAATCACCTCTTCGGGTTTCAACCCGAGTCCCGCAAATGAGATATTATCTTCAAGCGATTTCCTATCCACACCCAACGTGTTTTGAGATCTTCCGAGAATGGAAGCGAAGCGTGTTTTCGCACTTGACCCCGTTCCCATGTCTGCAATCTCTCTTCTTCTTGACTTCGTCTTGCACCGTAGAGGTCCGAGTATGGAATGAGCGAGTCTACAGAATCTCGTGAAGGCAATCCCATTCCTAGGCATACCCCGCCCTCACATCTATCCAGTTCTTCCATCGTCTCAAGAGTTCTTCTTCAGAGTAGCCCTTCTCAATCAGGGACGAGAAGGCAGAATTGGCCAATGATAGGAACCTTGCCGAGAGCAGCTTTCTTCCAAATTCCCTTGCGAGATCGGCTATGTGACGCTTGCACTCAGCCCTCATGTTTATGTTGGCGATTGCTTCCTCGTAACTCATTCCCCAGGAATTCGCTATCTCTCGAATCTTTCTGGAATCGGAAAGAAAGGCCTCGGTCTCAACGAGCGTGTCCTGTGAGATACTGTATCTCATCAGTTGGAGAAACCTACCATCATAGGATTCCTTGCAGAGCTCGGATATCTCGATTATTCTTCGCCTAGGGCTCTGAGTGCCTCGCGGTCTCAAAAGGCCCGCGACGACGACAACATCCGTGGCGGAGAAGGATTGCGGAGGAATGCCAAGATCGTGGACAACGCGCTCATATACGCTCCTAGAAGAGCTTCCGTGTATCGTTCCCAGAACGGCCGAGCCTGCAGTTCCGACTCGCATTGCCTCATACAGCGTTCTTGCCTCCTTGCCCCTCACCTCTCCGAGGATTATGGCCGACTCGCCCAAGCGAAGTGAAACTCTGAGAGCTTCCTCGGCTGTCATATCACCTTCAGACGAGGACTCGGACCCTACGTAAAGACTCTGAACTTTATACCCGAGCTGGCGAAGCTCTGGGCAGGGAAGCTCGAGAGTATCCTCTATGGTGAGTATTCTCTGGCTGATCGGGAATTCAAACATCATCGCCCCTAGAAGAGAGGATTTCCCCGCTCCGCGACTGCCCGTAACGAGCATTGTTGCATTGCCGTCTATAAGGAACGATATGAGACCCGCAGCAAGAGGCGTCAAACTTCTGTGGTAGATTAGCTTGGTGAGGGTCCATGGATCCGTTGAGTGCCTACGAAGAGCAAGGGCAATTCCATCCGGGCTGAGCGGGGGACGCACTGCCGTCAACCTAGCATTCATCTCACCCAGATCCATCTCTAAAACTGGATTCCTCTCCGAGAACGATCTCTTGCTCATGAGAAGAAGTTTGGATATGATGTTCCGTAGTGATCCTTCGTCCATGAGAATATTCGAAACACATCTTTGGTGAAATCTATCTCCCCCAGCATCGGCAACAGTAAGATGAATGGGAATACTCTCGCACGGTGCATCTAGGAAGATGTCCTGAACATTGAAATCAGAGAGCAGGATTTCTAATGCACCTAGCCCGACGGCATTTCTCTCAAGGATTCCGGCCAGGAAGCGTGACCTGAGCAACCGCTCGGCCTTCCTCATAGTCCTCGGCAGACGAAGCGCTATCAAGTCGTTTGCCCGATTCCTAACGTAGCGTCTAACCTGCACGAAGTTCCCCAGGTCAAGGGTTCTGGGTGGAACGGACCATATCTCATCAATTACCCTCCATAACAGCGAGAGTTCCTCCTCCCTTATCTCGAATGAAGGAGGGGAAAGCCAATACAGGAAGTCGGAAGAGTTTTCCATGCGATATATATGGACATGGGATTCTCCGACCGAGTAACTGGCAGTTTCCTCGAGATGTTCAGGAGGATCGCCCAGAATCCAAAAGGAGCTAAAAAAGGGCTTCCACATCTGGTCCTTTGCGAGCAATCTTCCGATGGAGCGCTGAATGGCGCTGGTGTCTATTCTCCTAATCTTGAGAGCTGCGCGCCCATAGGGGTCGCGTATTCTAGCTGATCCTCTCGAGATGTTCGTGATCGAGATTATCCCTCCACGATTCCGAGGCCTTCTTTGAGTGCATATTTTCTCAGAGATAGTGCCTCATCGAGAAGGATGAGAGCGTCTCTCTTCAATTGAAGAAGGCAAAGCTCGCATCTAGGCGGGGCATCCTCCATGGAAACATCAAGCACACTTCTTAGGGACGAGAAGAACTCAGCAAGATCCCTCAGAAAGGCGATTTCAATCCCGCCAAAAAGCTTCCTTGGATCCCTCTGACATCGAGAGCAGTGTTTCAATTCCTTTCTCGACTTCTCCGCTTGAAAACGCTGATTCAGCTCTCCCTTGAGCGTCGAAAGGGTATCCAAAATACTCCTCATTTTGGAAAAGAGGTTTATGCTCTTCTTTGAGTATTGCTTGACCACCGTTCCCGAAAGAATAATCCTTTCTATGTTCAGCTTGCTATCGAATGAGAGAAGAACACCTACGAAGCACTCATGCCTCCTCAAATCGGGCTGAACGTCGCAACCAGTACAATCAATCTGGAGCAACTCCCTATCCTTCATATATCTGGACTCACAGGATCCCAGACCTGAATCCCTCCACGCAAAATATGCAACATCGGAGACATTTAAAAACCTTCTTGGAAAGATATTTACCCAGTGCCTCGTTAGTCACAATATGTGGAGGGACGAGAGAGCAATTTCGAACATTCTGGAAGAATTGATAGCGTTGGCGGTCGTCTCCGTAGCTCTGTGCCTACTTCTGACAAGCCTATCGAGTATGGTAGCCAGCGAGGTAGATATTCAGAAAACGCTTGAGATGAAAGAAGAGGCTAGGAAACTTCTCAAGAGGATTGTCTCCCATCCTCGCCTCACTAAGGACGGAGAATATCTCCTATTGAATGGGGCTTTTCTGAGGAGCACGTCCCTTGAGCGGTTCAGAGAGTTCCTGCAGACCTCATATGAGTTTCGGCTGGTCATACACGATGTATCGAACTCTACTGACCATATCTTCCAGACTTCCGAGCCAGTTGGTGATGTGATTGGAGCAACGACGAGCTGCAATGTATGGGTCAGCCCCAATGAAACGCATGCCGCCCGAATGACGATAATCATATGGAGACGATGAAATGAACAAGAAAGCTCAGCTCGCGATTACGGATGCGGTCATATTTCTCTTGTTGGTGAGTACGAGTGCGGCTCTCTCACTGATGAGCTTTCCGAGTCATCTAGGATTTGCTGAAATCGAGTCCATCTCGGATGTGAAGGATTATGCGGAGGATACGTTCATCGTTCTCATGCGTAGTACCCTTAACCTCGAGGAATGCGGAATCAATTATTCCAAATCAGCGGTCGATAAGTATATGCTTCTCAGAACAAGCGTTGCGGATGATGGAGGTGACATCGAGCCGCTCGTTTTCTGCGATATGCTTCTATACGATTTTGCAAGGGACCTGATACCTAAGAGATACGATTTCTACATGACATCAGTCTACGAGAACGAAAGCTCCAATGTTACCACGAGAGTGTTCTTCGCAGACCCCGATATTGCTGCGCCTGACGACTATTTCCAGATAAGGTGGAGGTATCCTATGGTCTGCTTTGGAAAATCTGGTGACGCTGTCCTTAGCCTCATTCTCTGGGAAAGGTAGCTGAGCCGGAAGCACGTCCCCTAGGCGGCTACATATCCACCTAAATTCCGGGAAACGCATACTCATTTATCGCCATCGTGTTTCACCCTCTTCCTGATGAATATGATCAGGGAAGCGATGGCTAAAGAGATTGCAATTATGAGGACCCAAAACCAAAGCTCTCCAAAGAGGTTTTCCCTTTCAACTTTCTTGGGTTGGACCACAAGCGATATGTGGGTTATCTCACCTCTGATTACCGTTTGATTGTTTCTTTCGGAGGTTTCGTATCCTGTCTTACTTGCGGTGATATCATACGTTCCCTCGGGGACATTGTAGCTACCGATAGAATCGTATGGTGTTGAGAATAAACCGTCAGTGTCTGTTTTTGCTTCAGTCAACACTGTGCCATTGCTTGAGTAAGTGATTAAAATCGTAGCGTTTGAGATGCCGCTACCTGACGTGGTCTTGACCTCTCCTTCAATTGTGCCTTTACCAAGCATATAGCCCAAGATTTCAGGTTTAAGCTCAGAAAGCCAAAGCATATCTTCCCTCTGCAAACTGTCTTCAGAACGGTAGACATCGCTTGGATCCATGATGAACATGTGAAATCCACGATAACCGTGGTCAATCATCACCTTAAGAAATTCCTTTAGATCCGAATTTGTAGGGAACTTAAAATGCACGCCTCCTTCGATGGGCTCATCACCTATAGCCTGAACCCAATAGAACTCGTTCGCAAGATAGGCTTTTGTGTATCCGCCTTCCCTCTCTGCGCTATCGATCATATTTTCAATAGCCTCAAGGTCTTGTAATTGTGTGTCTTCTTCAGACTGGAAGCCAATGCCCTTTCTCCCCTCAGCATCAGATACGACTTGACCGTAGCTATTCCTAATCAGACCGTCTACGCCCTCAAGCATTGCCTCATAGTGAATCCGAAGTGGGTTAACATTTTGGCTCGCCCAGACTGTCGTAAAGACAGGTACATCTCCGATGGTCTCTTTTGCAGTTTTGGCATACTCAGCATACCAGTGCCCGTAGAACCAGAATATGAAGTCATTTTGCAGGGAATTCAGCCTTCCAACTTGTTCCACTGAATCGTACAGACCGAAGAGTGTGGGTTCCTCAACTTCTTCTAGATGCGCAACCGACTCGTAAGGAAGCGGAGTGATATTCCAACTTACATCTTCGATTGCACCGTAGCTTGTGCCCAGATATTGATTCAGGTTCTCGACACTCTCAAACTGACCCTCAAGCCATTGATGAAAATAGTTCATTGCCGTAGTATCGTCGTTGAAATCTTCGTACATCCACATGAACAATGTCTTGTTGGAAATGCCGATCTCATCTCCGAACAACATACCTCTCAAACCATCCTTCCGATATGCATCCTTGAAAAAATTAAGCGAATTATTATAATAATCGCGAATATTATCTTTCCAGAGTGCTGGAAAATCCCAAGCAAAAACGGTTTCGTGCTGAATTGGGACGGAAACAACAATGACCAGATGGAATGAGTCCGGGAAATCGATAGTTGAGAACGATACTACCAAATCGAATCTCCTCGCCTCATCGTCCGTCTCCCCTCCGGCTCTCTCCTCCCATGTTATATTATCTATCTTTTCAGATATATCTGTCATTTGTCCCGCTGAGAAATCAAACAGATACGCTGTACTCTCGTTCTTGAGTGTGTAACCCTCATATGATTCCTCAAATTGCATCAACAGTTCTATCTGTGCTGACTGGTCACTGTATTCGGTTACATCGAATAGTTTTCTGTAGAGGAAGATGACTCTGTCTTCGTCAGCGATCTTCCCAGAGTTTTTCCACGGCAGTAGAAGGTTCAAACCTGCGAAATAGGTGCATCCCTTACCTGTAAGTATGGTGGTATAATTGTCAATGCCATCACGGCTCCTTATGTGATCTTCAGTATTGTCGCTGAAAACATACTCACCTTCACCGGGACCAATGGAAAATTGGTTGAATCCCATACCAATAAATTCGTCAATATCATCTATTCTTGGTGAGCCAGTAAATCCATACCTGATGTGAGGTTTGTCATCCCACCAAATCATGTGATTCTCATCGATGTACCAGTTATGGCCCATATACGTACCATTTGAAGAGACAACATCACCGCGGGATGCCTTTGGTGTTTCTTGGCGGAAATTTCTGGGCAAAACAGCTTCATCGTCTGCCTGCACAGTCAAGGCCGACCATAAGCCCGAGATCAATAGGAACACTATTGTTGCTGTCGTGATCATACTTTTCATCTTATCCCGACTTGGATGGACATGCGAACTCTGCGTTATTTGCTTTTCCCGCAATACATGAGACCCTACTTCTTCTTGTCTTCCCCTCCCGATATCCCCCGCAACAATGTCTCAGAGGGCAAGTCGATTCACCTTCATAGGATTATCATTCAGTCCGGTGAGACGTATCTGAATAATCCTCATCTACTCACCAACTCACAATATGGCTCTTGGATCATGCGAAGCAATATCCAGAGGCAGCTGAAATGAATTGAAGATTAGTTTCATCCACCTCCCCCTTGAATCATTAAAACCATGAAGTTACATAATAAGGAAAGGTGATAGAATGGAGATTCTCAACAGTCAAAGCACGACATCCAATCCCTCGTGCCAGGAGAGAGAGGTTTGTCCCGATTGCTCTTCCCCGCTCGAGTTCTCAGGAAACTGCGGATTTTGCCCAAGTTGCGGCTTCTCTAGATGCGGTTGAGTAAGGATAAATAGGGAGGTCTCAATACCCTACCGATAAGGGGGAGGTCGTTGTGATAAGATACACGGACGAAGAGCTTACGAGCAAATGGGAAGAGTTCTTCGATGAGTATGGATACGAATCTAGGATAACAGCTATAACTGATGTTTTCCCTCAGAAGAAGAGTCTGGAGGTCCCATTCGAAGACATAGACAGATACGATTCCGATTTCGGCATGCATTTCCTCAGAAAGCCCGCGAAGGCTATCCTGGTGGGAGAGGAGGCCATCGTAAAAGCAATTCCCCCTACTGAAGAAGATGTCTCCATTCATCTGCGAGTCAAGGGTCTACCACGTGATCAGAGGATTGCGATTCGAGACCTCAGAAGCAAACATGTTGGGAGGTTCATCGCCGTTGAAGGCCTCGTTAGAAAGGCGACCGAAGTTAGGCCCATGATTATCGAGGCAACCTTCCAGTGCGTGAGGTGTGGCCACAAGTTCTCCACAAAGCAAGAGGGGATGGCATTTCGGGAACCTCTGGAGTGCCCTCAAGACTCAGGCGGTTGCGGAAAGAGCTCCAGTTCCACACGATTCAAACTCGTTCTTGAGGAATCCAAATTCATTGATACGCAGAAGATAGAGATCCAGGAGAAGCCCGAGATTCTCAGGGGAGGAGCTCAGCCGGAAAGACTGATTGCGTACTGCATAGATGATATAGCTGGTGTCGTCTCACCAGGCGATAGAATAGTCTTGAACGGTGAGCTCAAGAGCATCCAGAGAACGAGATATCGGGCAAAATCCACTGTCTTCAATATCTTCATCGATGTGAACAGTGTCGAATCCGAGCAAATAGTGTTCGAGGAAATTGAGGTTACCGACGAGGATATGCAGAAAATCAGTGAGGTCGCAGCGGATGAGGGGATATTTAGAAAGATAGTTTCCTCGATTTCTCCCGTGATCTATGGATTGACGACTGAGAAGGAGGCCCTCGTGCTCCAGCTCTTTGGCGGTGTGCCGAAGGAGATGCCTGATGGAACGAGGATTAGAGGGGATATACACATCCTCCTCGTCGGCGATCCAGGAACTGGGAAAAGCCAGCTGCTAACGTATATGAGCCAACTCTCTCCGCGGTCCGTCTATACGGCTGGAAAGGCCTCATCTGCGGCAGGACTCACTGCAGCGGCGGTTAGAGACGAATTTGGAGAAGGGCGCTGGACTCTTGAAGCGGGTGCAATGGTGCTTGGTGATGGCGGGCTTGTGTGCATCGATGAAATCGAAAAGATGAATCCTCAGGACAGGGACGCCATTCACCTGGGAATGGAGCAGCAGTTCATATCCGTCTCAAAAGCGGGGATAACGGCGACTCTTCCCTCGAGATGCGCTGTCTTGGCGGCAGCAAACCCGCGATTCGGCAGGTTCGACGAGCACAAGTTCATATCGGAGCAGATCGAGCTCTCTCCTACCCTACTCTCGAGATTTGATGTCATTTTTTCTATACTGGATATCCCAGAGTCGAGCAGAGACATGGATATGGCCGACCATATGCTGAAAAGTCATCTCGTTGGTGAGTTGAGGAGTAAGGAGGGTCGCGGTCTCACAGGTGCCCCGGACATAGAGGTCTTCGAGCCCTACTTCAAGCCCGAATTCTTGAGGAAGTATGTGTCCTATGCAAAGCAGATCAATCCAGTTCTCACACCAGAAGCGATGGTGGTCATAAAAGAGAAGTATCTCGAAATAAGAAAGCAGGGCGAGATGGAGGGTGCCGCGGTCCCCATCACTCCTAGACAGCTTGAGGCCTTCGTGAGGCTTTCGGAAGCAAGTGCGAGGGCTAGACTGAGCGAGTCCGTCACAGAAGATGATGCTCGGCGGGCCGTGCGAATCGTTGAATACTGGTTGAGAAAGGTCGCGGGCGAAGCGGGAAGATTCGATATCGACATAATAGTGACGGGCACGAGTACCTCCCAGAGGGAGCAGATGATCGCCCTTCGAGACATAATTCAGGAACTGGCAGGCGAAGATGGCAGCGCAGATATCTCGGATATAATCTCCTTTGCGGAGGAGAGGGGCATACACTCCAGCAGAGTGGAGTCCCTTTTGAAGCGATGGAGTCAAGAAGGAGAAGTCTATTCTCCGTCCAAGAACAAGTACAAACTTGTTGGACGGCGATAGACTGATATGCATGAGAATGTACCGGAAAGGTATCGAGGTCCTCCTTGCGGCTTGCGACAGCGACATCTTGGGAAAGACCTTCAGGGAAGGCGACCTGAAGATAGAGGTCAGCAGCTTCTACGACGGTGAGAAGGTCTCCGTTGAGGAGTTTACGGAGAGGTTGAGAGAAGCTACCATCGCCAATCTCGTGGGCAAGTCAACCGTTCAAGCGGCCATTGATAGGGGATTCGTCGATGAGGCATGCGTCATCTGGATTGGCGATGTTCCTCACGCCCAGATGGTGGTGATGTGACTTATTGCGTGGAGTGCGGGAAGGAAGGGAAGACCTACGACAATCTTTGCTTGGAATGCTTTGACAAGAAGCACAAGCTCGTGGAGGTTCCTGAGAACATAGACATCACTCTGTGCGCCCACTGCGGTGCTCATCAAAGGGGAGCGAGCTGGGTTCACGAAGAAAGAGACGATGCCATCCGATTCGCCATTGAGCAGGTGGTTGAGGTGGACAAGCTCGCGCGGCTTGAGGATATCGATATCAGCCTGCGGGAGGAGGACGAGAGGAATCTCTCCACCGAGCTTTCTTTCGAACTCCGAGTCGAGGACGCTGTGTTCGAAAGGCAACGTAGGACGAGAATAAGACTGAAGAGGGGCGTCTGCGACGTATGTTCCAGGCAGAAGGGGGAGTACTTCGAGGCCATTCTGCAGGTGAGGCCGCCAGAAGGAGAGGTCGAGGATGACCTTATCGAGAGGGCGTCGGAAACAATTCACCTAGAAGTTGAGCGGATGGGCCCTGAGGTATTCATAAGCAAGGAGGAGAGCGTCCATGGCGGCCTGGACTTCTACCTGAGCAGCAAGGCGGCAGGGAAGGCGATAGCCAAGCTACTCCAATCCACGTTTGGCGGGAACGTGACTTCCTCGGCAACGCTTCAAGGTCGCAGGGACGGGAGGGACTTTTACAGGATAACCTATCTCTTCAGATTTCCTCCATACAGCAAAGGATTGGTTCTCAAGATTGCGGACAAGCTTTTCCAGGTCATCAGCGTAGGGCCCCCATTCGTCATCGCGGACCTCATATCATTGGAGGAGAGAAGTGTTCCCGCCTCGGACCTCAAGTCGGCGCGGAAGGCAGATGCCGAGATACTGAGCGCCATCATCGTATCAAGGAGCGAGAAGGAAGTCCAGGTGATAGATCCAGAGACTATGAAGACGATTACTCTGCTCAGGCCGCCAGGGATCGAGGAGGACGCAGAGGAGATGAAGATAGTCAAGTCCCCAGAGGGCATCTATCCATCCTATCTGCAAAGCATTAATTAGTCTTGAGTTATCACCGAGCGGGGGAGGATGATGATCCCTGCGGAGAAGATAAAGGAGGCTTGTGCTGAAATTTTGAGGCGCTCTGTCACTGAATTGCCCATGGACACCGTGAACGCGCTGAAAAGAGGTTATGAGAGGGAGACGGACGATGTTCCCAGGATGCAGCTCAAGGCGATTCTTGACAACGTGGACCTTGCTGTCAAAACAGGAACCCCCATGTGCCAGGACACTGGCGTGCCCATATTCTTCGTCAACATAGGTAAGGTCGGTATCAATGGCCTGAACAATGTCATAAGGGAGGCGGTCGCCGAGGCAACAGAGTCCGTTCCCCTGAGGCCGAACGTGGTTCATCCGCTTACGAGGAAGAACCCTGGGACGAACGTGGGCGAGAGGATGCCCTATATCAATTACCGCTTCTCCGATAACGATTACCTGGAAATCGGCGTCATGCCCAAGGGCGCAGGGTCGGAGAACATGAGCAGGCTCGCCATGCTGACGCCCGCCAAAGGGCTCAAAGGAATGAAAGAGTTCGCGCTGGAAACGATGCTACGAGCGGGCGGGAAGCCTTGTCCGCCAGTGATACTTGGCCTCGGAATTGGCGGGTCCGCCGACATCGCGATGAAACTGGGGAAGGAGGCGTTGCTCCGGCCGATCGCTGAAAGGCACCCTGAGGAGGAGATTGCGAATCTCGAGCGGGAAATCCTCCAAGCAATCAACGAGCTTGGCATCGGCCCGATGGGGATGGGCGGGAAGACTACCCTCCTTGGCGTGAACGCAGAATATGCCTACTGCCACACCGCTAGCCTACCCGTCGCGATAAACATCCAATGCTGGGCGGCCCGCAGGTCGCTTGTGAGGATGTACCTGAACGGGGATGTCGTCTATCCGCTGGAGGTGGTCAAGTGAGCAAGAAGAGGTTCACCGTCCCAATGAGCGAGGAGGATGTGAGGAGCCTGGACGCGGGGGACATCGTCTACCTCGACGGCGTCATCTATACAGGAAGGGACGAAGTCCACATCCATGCGCTCGATTACCTGAAGGAGGGGAAGGAAATCCCCGTAGACTTCAAGGATTCGGTCATCTTTCACTGCGGTCCGATAATGAAGAAGGAGGGGGACAGATGGATCACCGTCGCGGCGGGACCCACGACGAGCTCGAGGATGAACTCTCTTGAGCCAGATTTCATAGAGAAGTTCGGGATAAGGGGCGTCATTGGCAAAGGAGGGATGTCCGCCCCAACGGTTGAGGCAATGGAGAAGTTCGGCTGCGTCTACTACACGATAACTGGTGGGGCGGCGGTTCTCATCGCAAAGGGCGTCGAGGAAGTGCTGGACGTCTATTGGCTGGAGCTTGGAATGCCCGAGGCAATTTGGGTTCTCAAGGTCAAGAACTTCGGACCGCTCACGGTTGGAATCGACGCGGAGGGCAACAGCTTATTTGCGGACATTGGTGAGCGGGTCAATGAGAACATCCCAAAGGTGAAGGAGCAACTGGGCATCTAGATCCTTCTGGCAAGTAGCCTCTTCATTACCAGCATGATTGCTACTCCAACGAAAGCTAGGAGAATTCCGGCCACGTATATGGGACGAACGCCCATGGAGAAATAGATACCCGCGAAGAGCACCGGGGAAAGTGCATAGCCTGAGAATCTAGAGCTATTGAAAAGAGAGGCGACCGCCCCTTTTCTCTCTGGGACTAATTCGACGGTAAGGGTGAGTAGAGACGCCCATATCGCTGCTGCTGCACATCCAACAACAACCATTGCGAGAATGAAGTGCCAAAGGTCCGTGGAGAAGATGAATATTGGCATTCCCACTGATGTTCCGAAGAAGCCAATTATCCCCGTCCTGAGCCTTCCAATCCTGTCGACGAGATAGCCCGCCAAGGGCGAGATGAAGACCCCGCCTGCCCCTCCTGAAAAAAGGACAAGCCCGATTGTAAGCCCATCATAGTGATATGGGCTCTCCTCCAGGGTATCGGATGTGTAGGATACGACACCTATGAAAGAAAAGAATGCCAGGAAGCCTGCGAGGCATAGCGCAATGACGCGGCGATCTGTGGCTATTTCGAACACGGAGACTTCCTCTCTGCGTCGCTTAGGGATTTTCTCTGCCCGTGCTCCCCTGAAAGCCATCTGAATGGCCAAGAATACCGCGAAGGCGAGACCGGCAATCAAATAGAAAGTCAGTCGCCAGTCGATGAAGCTAAGAGCTCCAGCAAGAACCGGGCCTGTTGAGACAGAAGCTGCGGTCACACCACCAAAGATTCCCATTGAGATTCCCCGCTTATCCTCCCTGGCATAGTCACCGACAATCGCGTGGAGAACAGGAGTGACGAAGGCGAATCCCAAACCTTGAATCAATCTACCTCCGAGGAAAACGTTGAGGTCAGTTGCCCACCCACAGAGGACAGATCCAACGGAATAGACGAGAAACCCAGAGGTGGCGACAACCTTCCTCCCAAGATAATCAGATATTGTTCCTGAGAAAAGCTGGAAAATGACAAATGGAATCATATACACTGTAATTGACAGGTAGACCATGCCGACGGTGGCATTAAAGGCGTCCTTCAGATGCCCTACCAGAGCGAAAATCGTGTTGCCCGCAAGAGGACCTATGAATCCTCCCGCGTAAGCCACGAGCAGCCTCCTGTCCACCATGCCAAGCAGAAGGGAGGGACGCCATATAGATTTGCGGTTCAGTTATATAGGCACGTCTCCTTCTCGTATCTGTGAAAGCACCTCTGGATTGCAAGACCATCGACGAGATGCTGGACGGAGGGATAGAGGGCGGTTGTTTGACCCTCGTATATGGGGAGGGCGGCAGCGGCAAAACGAATTTCGTCCTGCAACTCGCAAGAAACATCGCAAGGGAACACAAGGTTCTGTTCATCGATACCGAGGGAGTTTCGATTGAGAGGTTGAAGCAGATTTGCGGGGAGGAATATGAGAAGATCCTGAAGAACATCCTCTTCTCCGAGCCCTACTCCTTTAGGGAGCAGCAGAAGATCGTTGAGAAGGCGGTCAATCTGGCAGAGAAGAACAAGGACATCGGTGCAATAATTCTGGATTCCGTCACGACGCACTACAGGTTGACGCGGCTTCAGGATGAGTTCCGCGAGAGGAAAAACCTCGCAGACCAGGTCACGAAACTTCTGAAGGCGGCCCGCACGCGCGATATCCCCGTCGTTCTTACGAGCCAAGTCTACACGGATCTAGAAACGGGAAGCTATGAGCCCCTCGGTGGTCATCTGCTTTCTCACAATGCGAAGACGCATATCAGTCTGGAGAGGTCTGGACAGCATAAGCGACGGGCGGTCCTGATGAAGCACAGGCATCTTCCTGAGAGGCGAACGGCGGATTTTATCCTCACTGACAAAGGTCTTGAATGCTAGATTCTGTCAACTCATTTATGATTGCCGGATAGAAAAGGTTGAGGGGTGCTATCCCCACATATGGAGAAGAATTCTTGACTCATGATACGAGACCTACGGAACGAGCTTTTCCTGCAGGTCCCTTTCTAGCTGAGTGGAAAGAATGCTCAGCGCTAAACCGTGGAAAGCCTCCTCGACGTTATCGCCCGTCCTCGCGCTCGTGAACATAATGCCGGCATTCACTGGGCTGGTGGCCTCCTCGACGTCCTTTCTATTGAAGTCAAAGTTATCGTGCATATCCGCCTTGTTCACGAGGATATGAACGGGAATATTCCCCGCGATCTTGAGACACTCACCAATCCAGTCTCCCAGTCCATGGAGGGTTGACTTCCTTGTCACATCGCAGACTGCGATAATGCCTTGTGCTCCGTGAAGATAGGAGCCCATCAGAAGGTCCGCAAGTCCCTTGTTCCCCATTATGTCCCAAATAGTCATATCTGCCTGAATCCTCCTTCCATCCCTCGGATGCTCCAATGTGAATGTCTTTTTCGAGACCTTCGAGCCCATCGTCCTCAGATAGGTGTCCTCAAATTGATCGAGTACGTATCTCCTGATCAAACTGCTCTTGCCGACTCCCTTATCGCCAACGAGACAGACCTTCATCTTGACCTTGTCCCGATTTCCTACCCCGATCGTTGAAAAGCTGTGTCTTATACCCATCTTTTCCAAGGTCAGCCTCATTGTTCTAAGCTTCTCTGTGACATCTTCCAGGGCAACTGGATTACTTCCTATAGATTCCGGCCACTTGAGAATGAAAGCGGACTTCCCCCTAAGAGGCGCCCATTCATCATCCTTCATTATCTCAATAACCTCCTCGGGAAGATTGCCATTCTCTTGCAGCAGCAGGCAAGTTACCAACTCAGGCATATGAACCTACCACTCCTGGATGGTAGGCTGTGGCAACTGACTTATATCTTCATTTCCGCGTCGTTATCAGACTTGATAATAATATGGAAGACAGTCATTTCTTCCTTGAGAGCATGAAATCGGAGGCTACCCGAAGATTCTCCCCCAGCGGTGACGGAAGTTCCTCAAGCGCTTTCTTGCACTTGCTCAAGAAATCTTGCGCTATCTCCTCCGCCTTCTCCGGTGCACGATATTTCCTGAAGATCTCAAAGACCCTTTGCACGTCTGTCTCAGCTGTACTGGAACGTGGTTTATCGAGGATAGTGAAGAGGTCCTCCCTTTCCTCATCTGTGCAGAGGTCAGACGCTATCACGACGAGTAGGCTCCTCTTTCCCTCTCTTATATCAGACCCCTTCTCACCTCTGCCTTTTCCCATAGTCATATCTATGATGTCGTCCCTGATCTGAAACACTGGACCGATGTATTTGCCGTATTTTTCTAGCGTGTGGAGAACATCCTCCGAAGCTCCCCCTATGACTGCACCCCCCTGAACGGGACATGCCAGATAGTATCCGGTCTTCTCAATGACCGTTTCCAAATAATCGTCGACAGTCAGGTCTCTTCTCTGGCGGGCAGAAATATCCATTGCCTGGCCTTCCCCCGTACGGTTTACGGTACCAGTCAGTAGTTCGACGAGACGAAGAACACGGTCCTTCTCAACACCCAGCTTTAGAGTTCCAAGCGTCGACTCATACATCTTCGCGAAAAGATAGTCTCCGACATTGATTCCGTGAGCGAAGCCGTATTTCTTCCACACCGAGGCTCTGTCGTGCCTCATCTCATCGCCATCCTCGATATCATCATGAGTGAGGAGAAAGTTATGGAGAAGTTCGGCAGCAACTGCAAATGGCATGGCCTGCTCCACGGTACCACCCAAACTCTCACAAGCCAAGAGAGCAAGGACGGGTCTTATCCTCTTTCCGCGGTACTTGTTGTCCTCCACGTCTAGGCCGAGCGCATACCGCAATGCGTCATGGAGGTTTGGGACCTCTCTTTCGGCCTCAATGAACTTTGCAAGTTCCCTCTCGAAGAGCGGTACCATCTCACTCAAATAGGCTTGGAAGTCATCAAGAATCCTTCCCTGAGAGAGGTTCAATACACAACCTCCATCTCCTTGAGCCAGTGAGCCGTTGGTCCTCTGATCACATACTCATTGGCCGCTAGGTCCTCCACCGATTTCGAACCTGTCAGGAACATAGCCGCTCGTAATTCATTGAGAATCGCCTTGAGCTCAGCCTCAACAGCCCGGTGGGATTCTTTAGCTGCAGGGAGGAGACGAGAAGCCATTCCCCCGCAGGAGGCTCCCAAAACTATCAACCTCGCGACATCGAGTCCGCTCTGAACACCTCCTGTAGCGATGATTGGCAGCCCCACGTTCGCCCAAATAACGGACACGGGTGTCGGAATACCCCAGTCCCAGTAGAGCTTTCCGATCTCCTGCTTCCTCCTGTCATTGATTCTTTTGGCCCTGTAGAACTCGACTGCAGAGAAGCTCGTTCCGCCAAGTCCACCCACATCGATGCCAACAACATCTGCCTTCTTCAAAGCTAGGGCGACGTCGCGAGATATTCCCGCGCCCGTCTCTTTTCCGATGACTGGGAGATTCCTCGCGATTTCTGAAACGGCTTCTAGACAGCCCCTCGCCTTTAGATCGCCCTCGGGCTGAACGATCTCCTGGAGGAAGTTCAAATGAATCGCCAATACATCCGCGTCAATCATGGCCATCGCCTTCTCCGCATCCTCTAGTACCAAGGGTTCCTCATTGGGCTGAGGTATGAGCTGAGGTGCGCCTATGTTACCAATCACAAGCGGGACGTTGTGGTCTTTCACGACCGAATAGCTTTTCTCTAGAGATGGATCCCGAAGCGCCTGCCTCTGGCTTCCCACTCCCATGCCGACGCCGAGAGAAGAGGCCGCTTTCGCGAGATTCTCATTTATCCGCCTAGCTTCCTCGAAGCCGCCTGTCATGGCCGAAATTATCAGTGGTGCAGACAGCTTTTTTCCAAAGATTTGGACACTCATGTCAATTTCGTCGGCATCAATCTCGGGCAGAGCTTTGTGAATCAGAACGATGTCATCCCAGTATCGGTAGCTTGCGCCTACATCCTCATCCGAAACTATCTCTATGTGTTCCCTCTTCCTCTCTTGAGTCATGTTATCTCCTCATTATTTGTGTTCCAGGGACGCTGTGTCCCATAAGAAACTTCATAAGCCTTCCATCAACACCACCGTTGATAACCCAAGTCTCAACACCCAGGTCCGCAATATCAAACATCAGTGCGAGTTTCCTGATGATTCCTCCTGTCACGTCAGCGCGGCCGGTTCTGCTCTCCTCAATCGCCTTGAAAGTGTCCCAGTCCAGCTTCCCCATAATGTTCTCACCTTCAGAGGGAGGGTAGTTCTGGTATACGCCCTCAGTATCGGTTGCGAATGCGGCCCTCTCAGGCTTGAATTCCCTAGACAGCCACAGCATCAGGTCGTCGCCTGAACATATCGCGAACCTCTTTTTCATATCAAGGACCACATCACCGAAAGTGACTGGCATCAAGCCCAAATCAATATACTTGCGGAAAGGTTGGATATCTATGGTCTCAAGTGCATCATCACTCAAACGTACAATTGAGCTTGGCGGTAGAGAAACAGGCTTCAGGCCCTCCTTGATGAGGGCATCGATGACCATGAGATTCAACGACTTCACGTCCCTCTGCACCTGAGAGATCCCCGCGATCTGCTTCTCATTGAGGTATCCGTCCTTCAGCTTGTGCTCCTTCGCGAGTATGTGTCCGAATGATCCGGCACCATGGACGAGGACCATCTCCGCACCCGCCATCCGTATCTCCTGGGCGAGAACCTTCATCCTATCGCCTCTGAATGTTCTCAGTCGTGATTTGTCCGTGATTAGGCTCCCGCCGAGCTTGACTATCATCATTCGCCATCGGTCTCCTGCTTTCGAAGAAAATGTCTCATCCATAAATAACCCTTTGGAGTTGCGTTGTCAACCGACATTTTTCACCTTGGCAGAGCATCTCTCAGCGGGAATGCCATTGATTGCCATATGATATCTCTCACAGCTCTCACAGTTGCACCATCTCACGAATCCGGAAAGGAGATGCTCCACGGAATCTGGGACCTTCTGTAGTCCCGGATATTCTTCACTGAGTCTTCTCTGAAATCAAGAATCTTTGGGCATCGAGTGAGGAGTTCGAATGCACTCCTCGTAAAGGAAAAGGTGCCTCCTTTCTCGAACAGCCACTATATGTTTCACGATATCGATCCCAATCGTCCGGCGCAAAGATCGTCGATTTGGGGTAGAGGTTGAATACAGTTAAACACAGTTAAATACAGTCAAATACAAACAAAGCCATAAGACAAACATGGCTCACAAGACCATCACCATATCAGAAGAGGCCTACGAAGCACTCGCACGCTTGAAACACAACGGGGAATCCTTCTCCCGCGTAATTCTCCGTGTTGCACATCGTCACACCGCTCAGAAACTCCTAGAGTATTTCGAAAGCCAGGAACCGGCCCCGGATCTCGCGGAGTCCATCGAACGCGTTTACTCGGAACGGAGCAGGGTGCATCTTAGAGAGGTCGTACTTGAATGAGTGTTCTGGATACCGATATACTCATCGGTCTGATTCGTAAGGATCCAGACGCATTGGAAAAGCTCCAGGAGTTGGCGGAGAAAGGGGACGCTGTCAAGACCACGGTGATTAACGCATGCGAACTCTATAAAGGGGCGTTCTTGTCGGAGGAGCCGTCGAAGGAACAGAAGAGGATCGAGGGGCTACTCAGGAACATGGGCCATATCAGCCTCACCACGGATCTGGCGCCAGCAATAGGTCAGATTTCACCGGAAATGGAGCGGGCGGGCACTCCGATGAGCGATTTCGATGTGATGATTGCCATGATGACCAGTGAGGCAGGGGAGATTCTCATCACTCGCAACGTGAGGCATTTCGAGCGCCTCAAAGGTCTGTCGGTCGAGACTTGGTAGGAAGAGGTTCTCTAGCCGATTAGAGCACTTGGTTACCTATCTAGCCCATCTCCAGTGAAGTAGATATCAACCGCCATGGATTCCGCATAATACCAAAGCCCCGAGAACACCACCAGGATAAGAGGAGCGCCAGGGGGAGAATAACACACTTCCCTCGGAGACTCGAAGGCATTAAATATCTTTCGAACGTATTGACGGAGTAATGGCCAGAAAGCCAGCAAGGATGTACAGGGACATACGTGGTCAATCATATACCCGCAGGGAATACATAGGCGGAGTTCCAGCCATTAGGATTGTCCAGTTCGACGTGGGCAGCAAGGACAAGGACTATCCGGTATCGGTGACGCTCATAGCCAAGGAGACCTGCCAGATAAGACACACTGCGCTCGAAGCCGCCCGCGTAACCGCGAATCGGTACATCCAGAAGCACGCGGGAAGGGACTATCACCTCAAAATCAGAATCTACCCGCACAATGTCCTCAGGGAGAACAAGATCGCCACAGGTGCCGGTGCCGATAGGATATCGGAGGGGATGAGGCACGCCTTCGGAAAGGCTATCGGGACAGCCGCCAGAATCAAGAGAGGGCAGCCTTTGATAACACTCAGGATTAAGCGCGCACATGTCGCGGCCGCGAAAGAAGCCCTCAGAAAGGCCGGTGCAAAGCTTCCTACGCCCGTGAGAATTCGAATCACGGAAAATGGGAAGAGTTGGGTCTGATTCCAGCAAGCTTTTTTACAGAAAAACACCTACCTCAACCTATGCTGTCTCGAAAGGTCGTCTTTTTTGATGATCTGTCAGAGGAGGAGTTGGAGCGGTCTGGAATCACGATATCCACCCTCGCAAAAGTAGGGAAGATTGCAACCGTTCCCAATGGGTTCATTCTGTCTTCGTCCGTCTTCGAGGAGTTTCGGTCTCAGAAGGGAGAGCTTTCCCAAAGGCTTCTTCCGTGGTCCGTTGAGCTAGATATCGCGAAGGCCTTCGATCGTCTCGGTTCTGACGTCGTGCATATTCTCCCAAGCCCTTCCTATCCCTCAGAGATATCTGGATCATACCTATCTGATAAGACGTCAATCGTGACAGAGATAAGGAAGACGATGATGGAGTTCCTCTCTGAGGAAGAGGAGGACTTCAGGAAGGGGAAAGAGGTGGAAGCCTTTCGGCTCGCTTTTCTAGTTCAAGAGATTCCTCCCCACTCTGGGTCTGGCTCGATCGAGAGAGGAGCGAATGAAGGGCAGTATGACATCAGAGCATTATTCGGACTTCCCGTCGATCTCAGCTCATCAGACAGGATAACGATTGATATGGATGGATCCGTAATCGACAGAAGAATTCTCTCCCAGGAGAAGAAGTGGATTGCTGGAGAGGCGGGAATAGAGGAGGTCGAGGTAGAGGAAGAAGCGAGGAGAGAACTGAAGATTCCAGGCGAACTCATAAAGAAGCTTTCCGCGCTTGGCGATAGATTGACTTCGAAGATAGGTATGGGCACCTTCTTCTGGTACCTGAAGAATCGCGTTTTCATCGTGTGGAATGTCGGCCCCGCTGAGGAGAAACCGAAGCCAAAGGAGGAAGTCGTGTCAGTGGAGAGGGAAATCCCTCCCAGAGAGACGAGTATCTTCCTTCTCTCCACGTCCTCTCCAGAAGACATCGATAGAGCGGAGATCCAAGGACTATTCCTTCTTCCACTCGAAGATGCTCAACCTTCTCCGGACGAGCTCCTGACGGTCTCTGAGCGGTTGAGGCCGAGACCATTCATAATCCTCGCGGGCGAGAAAGGGATGGAGTCATTAGCGCGCGCTCGGGAAGAGGGCGGAAGGAATATCTGGCCTATGTTTGCTGCAACCACATCAGAGTTTCAGGGTATCACGAAGCCCGCGACGGATAGGGGTCTCAAGAGATCTGAAGAGCTTCCATTTTGGCTGATGGTAGGTTCTCCAACGACCTTGCTTCTCCTCCGAGAGATGGCAGAGGCCTTTGATGGGCTCTTCATCCCCCTCGAAGATATCATGAGTAGGATGGAGGAATCTCCTCAGGACAAGGGGTTCGATTTGGCTCTTTCAGCTATTGCTGGGATCATAGAAGAGGTTCACAAACGAGGTCTGGTCTTGGCGATAGGAACATCAACGCATGAGTGGCTTAAGGACCTCTCGGAGTACTGCGTGGATAAGGGAATTGACATACTCGCCGTCGAGGATCGACTGATTGAAGATGTATTGTCTCTCTGGCGGGCAAAGGAGACATGATTGTATGCTGCAAAAGGGAATGGAGTACGATGATGTGATAGCAGAAGTGGAGAAGGCTCTCTCCGATGATTTCCATTTTGAGGATGGGAAGATACTCGGATCCATGTGCACCCAGCCCATGGATGTGGCGATTGATACGCATGGCATGTTCATTGAGAGCAATCTTGGAAACCCCGGTCTCTATCCTGGAACGAAGAGGCTGGAAGAGAAGACCATAGAGATGATGGCCGACCTTCTAAATGGGAAGGGCTTAACGGGTCGCGTTCTTGAGGGTGGAACGGAGGCGAACCTCATGGCTCTTTGGATTGCGCGAAATCTCACAGGAAAGAAGGAAGTTGTATTCGGACGTAGCGCTCACTTCTCGATCAAGAAGGCGTGCGACATCCTGAGGATGATTCCAAGAGAAGTTCCTCTGGACTTGAACTACCTGATAGACATCGATGCGGCAGAGAGACATATCGGGGAGGACACGGCTGCGGTCGTCGCAACTGCGGGTACGACAGAGCTTGGCCTCGTCGACCCCATAGACAAGCTTTCTCGTCTCTGCGAAGACAGGGCCTGGCTCCATGTTGATGCAGCATGGGGCGGTTTCATTCTTCCATTTCTGGATGATGAGAACATCCCCGTGTTCGATTTCAGGAACAATGGTTTGAGCTCCATGAATGCAGACGGTCACAAAATGGGGATGTCCACCATTCCATCCAGCGTATTCCTCTTCAGAAAGGAGGAGGATCTTCAAAGTATAGCATTCGAATCTCCTTATCTCACAAGCGTATTCCAGACGACAGTTCTGGGCACGAGAGCAAGCGCAGGGGTCGCCTCTCTGTACGCGACGATTCTCTCCATGGGAAGGGAGGGATATAGAAAGAACATCGAGGAGTGCACGAGGAGAACGAGGATGCTCGCGAGAGCCATCGGGGACATGGGTTTGAGTCTCGTCACGGAACCTGTTACGAACATTTTGGCGGTAAGGCTCAAGGACCCTGTGGCTGTGAAGGAGCACTTGGAGAGAAGGGGATGGCATCTCTCTCTGACTAAACATCCGGAGGCTCTGAGGCTGGTCATTATGCCGCACGTGACTGATGAAGCGCTCGACCTTTTCATCGAGGACATGACTAGCGAGTGCAGAGAAGTGGGTGAGATATGATCGGAGACTGGGAAATCCAGAAGATGGCGGATGAGATTTCCCGCCTAAAAGCTAAGAGCGTTGCAATTCAGTTTCCCGACGGCCTGAGAAGGAAGATAGTCGATATCGCTTTCGAGCTCCAGGAGAGGACGAATGTTGAAATCTATCTGTGGGGCGATCCCTGCTACGGTGCATGTGATGTTGCCGACGCTCCTGTGGATCTAATTTTCCATCTCGGTCACGCGCCGCTTCCCCACATCGAATCCAAGAATGTTGTTTACATGGAGCTGCAGTCAGAGTTCCCCGAGACAGATCTCCTCGAGAGGGCAGTTCCATTCTTGGAAGGAAAGGTGGGTCTCATTTCCAGCGTGCAATATATCCCGGAGCTCCTACTGGTGAAGCAGTTTCTTGCTTCGAAGGGTCTAGTGGGGAGGATTGGGGAAGGCGACTTGAGAATATCCTATCCTGGCCAGGTTCTCGGATGCAACTTCTCCTCCGCAAGGTCGATAGCTGACGATGTGGACATGTTCCTCTATATCGGTGGCGGGGACTTCCATCCGATCGGTGTTGCCCTCGCAACTGGAAAGAGGATTGTCGTTCTCGATCCAGAGAAGAATGAAGTGCGAGATGTGGAGGATGTAGTCGACGAGATGAAGCGATTGAGATTCGCGGTCATGGAGAAAGCCAAATCGGCGGACATCTTCGGGATAATCATCTCAAGAAAGATCGGTCAGGAGAGGTTCAAACTTGCCAGCTCGATAGAGAAGCTCCTCGACAAGAAGGGCAAGAAGTCCGTCACAATATTGATTGACTATGTTACTCCTGAGAATCTCATAGGACTCACAGTCGATGCCTTCGTATCTACCGCTTGCCCAAGGATAGCGATCGACGATCAGGCCAGGTTCGACAAGCCCATCCTAACACCGATAGAGCTTAGGATCCTCCTCGAGGAGCAGGAATGGAAGGATTACAGTCTCGACGAGATTCTTGAAACTGATAGCTTTAATAGTGTCTGAGAGATAGTGAAGCCATGGAACTGAGGATTGATGGATGGAAATCCCGAATAAGATTCTCCGCATCCCATTTCGTTCCCACTCATGAGAAATGCGATAAGCTTCATGGGCACGATTATGCTGTTCATCTACTACTCGAGGGAGAGGTGGATTCCTCTGGAATGATTATGGATTTCATACTTCTCAAGAAAGCGATGAGGAAAATAGTTGAGGAGCTGGATCACAGGGTCCTTCTTCCGGGCAAGAGTCCTCTGATGAAAATAAAGAAGGGGAGCACAATCAGCATCAGTGTTGGGGAAAAGAGCTATCATTTTCCCTCAGAGGATGTCAGAATCCTTGACATAGGGGCGGTCAGCGCGGAGAATCTTGCGGATTATGTATTAAGAAAGCTGACCGACGAGATTGGTATTCCTGAGAATGTCAGCAGCATTAGCGTTGGAGTGGATGAGGGCCCAGGGCAGGGCGCCTGGGCATCGGTCACTAAGAGATCTGCCTGAGGCAAGTGGCTGATAGAAATGGCTATACGGAGCTCTCTTACTCTGGCGGGAGGAGTTCAGAAGTTTGAGAGAATCCAGAATGACTCCTTCGTGGATTCTTGACAAGCAAATGTGCAGGCGGGAAGATGCACACCAGAATTCCTCACCGACTGAATGATTCCACGCGTTTCTTTAATGAGGAGGACCTTTTATCATCCAGCTGGACAAAAGGTCGGTGAAGAAAGATTAATAGTCAACGATTGAATTTACAGTTGTGATGAACAAATCCGTAGTTTTGCTTTCGGGGGGTCTGGATTCGGCAACCACTCTCGCCATTGCTAAACAGGAGAGCGATGAGGTCTACGCACTCACATTTGACTATGGTCAGAGGCATCGCAAGGAAGTGGAGAGAGCCAAGACAATTGCGGACCATATAGGGGTGAAAGAGCACAAGATAATGGAGATAACTCTCGATGAGATTGGCGGTTCCTCACTGACGGACCCATCTGAGCCCATACCTGAGTATAGAGATTATGATGCCATGAAGGGGGAGATACCATCCACATACGTTCCAGCAAGGAATCTCATCCTCCTTGGATATGCCCTCGCGTGGTCAGAGGTGATTGGCGCGAGAAGTATCTACATAGGCGCAAATGCCAGAGATTACAGCGGCTACCCTGACTGCAGGCCGAGCTTCTACAAGGCCTTTCAGAAGGCGGCCGATATGGGCACAAGGGCGGGAATCGAGAAGAGAGGAGTGAAGATTCGTCATCCACTCATAAATATGAGGAAGGCAGACATAATCAGGAAGGCCAAAGATTTGGGAGTTCCATTTGAGTTTACATGGAGCTGCTATGAGGGAGGAGAGAAGGCTTGCGGGAAGTGCGACTCCTGCAGGATTAGGCTGAAGGGATTCGCTGAGGCTGGATTGGAGGACCCGCTGGATTATGAGAAATAGCCAGCGATATCGTGAGATATCGAACCTGGGCGTTGGAAGATGATAATCAATGAGATATTCAAATCCCTTCAAGGTGAGGGCATAGAGATAGGCGTGCCGACCGTCTTCGTAAGACTGACGGGCTGTCCGCTCAGGTGCAAATGGTGCGACCAGCAGGACGCCTGGGTGACGGGCAAGTCCATAGGTATCGAGGAAATCCTCGAGGAAGTTGCTGGGTACAAATGCCCTTATGTCTGCGTCACGGGTGGCGAGCCTCTCGCTCAGGACGATTCCATCAAGCTCATCTCCCGCCTGCTTGAGGCGGGCTACATGATATCCATCGAGACGGGAGGTTCGATTTCCTTGGAAGAGCTTCCATGCTCAGAGAATCTCATGGTAAGTCTGGACATAAAGTGTCCCTCCTCGGGAATGCATGATAAGATGGACCTCTCAAACATCGAGCTTCTCTCACTATCGGACCAGCTAAAATTCGTCATTGCGGACGAAGAGGACTACGCGCATGCAAAATCAATAATCGAGAGATATGGACCGCAGTGCAGCATAGTGATGCAACCAGTTGGGGGAAAAGATCTCAGATGGCTTGCGGAGAAAGTCCTTCAAGACGATCTCCGAGTGAGGGTCCTACCCCAACTTCACAAGTTGATATGGGGTGAGAAAAAGGGCGTCTAGGCCCCCACCCAGACGTTCTCCTTTATCTTCTTGACAGCCGATATCGCAGAGAGTGCTGCAAGCAGACTGGATTTTGGATTCTTGGGAGATGGAAGATTCCTGCAACTCACCTCTATCTCTCCAATGTCCCCCTTCACCATGAGTCTGTGAGTATTCCTTCGCGCGGACGGATCTGCAACAAGCCTGACTTTGGTCTTCTCAAATCCAATACCCGCGAGGCTCACAGTCGCGGCCACGTTTATGTTTCTCGGGAAGTATCGAACCGCATCCCTGGCATGCCCCTCGAATATTATGGTTGCCCTTTGTATTGAATCGAGATCGACCTGCCTATCCTCCAGGAATTTCACTCCTTTGAAGGCGTGGGGAGGCTTGTAGCTGATGAGCAGCACTTCTTCAATCTTCCCGCAAGCGGCAGCGGTGAGGCCATCGATGCCTGCTAGAGCCCCCGAGGGGATGTAAACCCTGCACTTGTTCTTCTTTGCAATCAACCTACACTTTGCTCTGAACTCATCATCGACGAGCGCGCCTACGCTCATCACAAGAACGTCCTTTCCCTTCTCAAGTGCCATTGGGACGTAGGTTCGGGCCGCATCCTGAGAGGCCGCCTCGATAACCATATCCACCTTTTCCATCACGTCTTTTGGCTCTCTCTGAAATCGGATCCTTGTTGATGATCTGAGGAGTTCTTCGGCCTTCTCCTTCTTTTTGTCGGAGATGTAGATGACATCGATACCTTCTGTCTCTTCCAATGCTTTTGCGAGCTCCGTCCCAATAGATCCGCAGCCAATTATGTTGACCTTCATCAATATCCCGCCAGAACCATATTTGCAGCAATAATAAAGCTAACGGATTGCCTATCATGAGATGCCTAAGGAAAGCCTCAAGAACCCCATAGCGGATACTCTGTTCCACCAAGTGAGCGGGAATCATGAAGGAGGATAGCGAGAAGGAGGCGGCATTCGAGCTAGTCGAGCATACGGCCGATGTGGCGGTCAGGGCTTACGGAAAGAATCTGAACGAGATATTCGAGAACGCAGCTCTAGGTATGTTCAATGTCATGACGGACACCTCAAGCGTCAAACGGATCGGAGAATATAGGATTGAGGTCGAATCCGCGGACCTGGAGAGCTTGATGGTAGACTGGCTCTCGGAGTTGCTCTACCTCTTTGACACGCAGGATGTTTTTCTCAGCGAATTCCATGTTGACGTAGAAAACCACAGGCTTACGGCCTCGGTGAAGGGCGAGAAGATGGACAGAAAGAGGCATCCACTGAAATCCGATGTGAAGGCTGCGACCTACCACATGCTTGAGATCGACGAAGAGAAGGGGTACGCTCTCGTACTTCTGGACATATGAGTGAGAGGATGATAAGAGGCATAACCTTCGACCTTTGGCATACTGTTCTCAGGGAGCCTGTGGAGGATTTCAGTGGGTTTCTCAGGAGGAAGAGGACAAGAATGATGATGGAAGTCTTCCACAATCATAATCTCCCCTTGCATCTTGAGGGTATTGAGAGAGCTTACGACGTCCAAACAGAAAGACTCTGGCAGATATGGAATAGAGGAGTGGACATCGACCAAAAGGCGCAGATCGGTATCATGCTCTCCGAGCTAGGAATCCCTGCAGATCAAGTCGATGAGGCTCTTGTCGAGGATTTGCTGAGACCATACAACGACGCCATTTCCCTCGTCCCTCCTGTTCCATTTGATGGAGCAGGTGAACTCTTTACAAGTCTGAAGAATAGAGGAATGAGCCTGGGAATAATCTCCAACACGGGCCGGACTCACGGAGATTTCTTCAGAGGGCTATTAGGAAAGTATGACCTGGCACGCTATTTCGATGTAATGATGTTCTCGAACGAAATTGGAATAAGGAAGCCAAACAGAGAGATCTTTCTCAAAACTCTGGAAAAAATGGACATCAGTCCTGAAGAGGCCATGCATGTGGGTGATGATTCCGATAATGATATCATTGGGGCCAGAAAAGCAGGAATGAGGACTATTCTCGTCTTGCTTCCGGGAAGGGATCCAGACAGAGGTCACCCCGACTTCGTGGTATCCAAGGTCCAGGAAGTGTTGAGAGTTGTTGAAGAACTGGAGGGTGCGGATTGAAGGCCTCGGCTATCGCTCACCCTATTCAGGGGCTGATAAAATATCACGGTCTCGAGGACGAAAGACTCCGCCTTCCCTTTCATGATTCCATAAGCGTGTGCACGGCTCCTCTCACCACCCACACGACAATCGAATTTAGCGATTGGGAGAAGAACAGCGCGGTGATAGATGACAAGAGTGTCACAGGAAGGGATTTTGAGAGGATTTCCGAGGTTATAGATGCGGTCTTTCGACTGTCTGGTCAAGAGCTGAAATTCAAGATGAAGTCCCTCAATAACTTCCCCTCGAACATTGGCCTGGGCGCATCCGCGTCCGGCTTTGCAGCACTCGCACTGGCAAGTTGCAAGGCGCTGGGTCTTGAACTCACTGACAAGGATTTGTCGCGAATAGCAAGGAAGGGAGCTGCATCCGCCGCCCGGTCCGTGACTGGCGCTTTCTCTCGCCTGAGGAAAGGAGTCGGAGACGAGGACACATATTCCTATCAGATAGCCTCCGAGGATCTGCAGATGGGCATGGCAGTGGCTCTCGTTCCCGCCTTCAAGAGAACGGAGGACGTTCATAGAGAGGTGCTATCCTCTCCATTCTTTGACTCAAGGCTGGCGGAGATGCCCAGAATGCTCGATGAAATGGAGCTGGCAATCAGGCAGAGGGAAGTTGGAAGGATATGCGAGCTTGCCGAGAAGGACACCCTGATGCTTCACGGAATCACCATGACAGGGGCGAGGGAGATGCTTCTCTGGAGACCCGAAACGATGAGCGTGATTCTGAAGGTCAGGAACATGCGAGAGAGGGAGATTCCCGCCTTCTTCTCCATCGACACTGGCGCGACAGTGTATGTCAACACTTTTCCTGACAGGGTGGAGGAAGTTAAGGCGGAGATCGAAGACTTGGGCGTAGAGATTATAGAATGTCATGTTGGAGGAGCAGCAAAAGAGATCACTGACCATCTTTTCTGAAAAATCTAGCGGGAGGCCGACATTGCTTCGGCCTCTTTCCACCACCCCAGTTTTAGGTGATGGGGAGCACCTTGACACGTATTGTTACTTTGTAATAACGTGGAACGATATTAATCTTTCGAACGCTAACTGGTCTGCAACCCCTTCGTCCTGCACGATAGCAACAAGGGATCTAGCCATCCCACACGTACTTGGATTGAATACCCCCCGGTAACAATCGGTAAGAATATAGTATGAAGACCATTTTCCTCTGCCGTGAAGTTGGTAATTCTAGGCCCGCCAAGTTCGGGAAAGGGAACGCAGGCTTCAGCCCTCGCGAAAGACTACGGAATTCCCCATATTTCTACTGGCGATATCCTCAGGACCGAGGTAGACAAAAAGACAGAGCTTGGCCAAGCCGCCTCCTCCTACATGGCTGACGGAAAACTTGTCCCAGACGATCTAGTAATCAGAATGATGGCGAAGAGGCTTTCTCAAGGAGATTGCGTTCGAGGATTCATTCTTGATGGTTATCCCAGGACAGTGAGGCAGGCGGAGGCTCTGGACAAGGACTTTGGCGTGAACGTTGTCCTCTACATAGATGTGACGGAAGAGGAGATACTCAGGAGGGCGATTGGAAGGAGGATCTGCACGAACTGTGGGGCGATATATCACGTGATGTTCAACCCGCCGAAGAACGTCGAGAAGTGCGATGTCTGCGGCTCGAAGCTGATTATCCGAGAGGATGACACCGAATCCGTCGTCAGAAAAAGATTGGACCTCTACAGAGAGAGGACAGCACATCTCATTGAGAGATACAGTGGAATTCTCATTTCTATCGATGGAAACGGAAGTCCGGAAGAAACGCTGGAACGGGCGAAACAGGCGCTGGAGCCCGTGGGCAATAACGTATAAATATCGTCTCACCGTTGATGAAAACAGTGGTTTGCCGTGGATGATTTTCAGTGGCGGGTCCTGAACACGGCGGCGAAAAGAGGTTACTTCGGGGCCTCCAGAGAGGACCTCTTTGCCGACATAAGGGGAGTGAGGTATAGAGAGCTGGAGGAAGCGGTAAAATCCCTCGAGAGCGAGGGTTTCGTCACGGTTGAATGGACAGGTCCGAACAAATTCGTCGTCAACATCACGGAAGAGGGCAACGAAATGGTCAAGAGCGAGTACAAGAAGCGGCTGGAAGAATATGAGAAGAAAGTAGAGGAGCAGAAAGCTGCTGCGGCACCAGCCAAAGAAGTAGAGGCTTTATTCCAGTGCGGAAACTGCAACGCCCTCGTGAACCAAGACACCAAAGAGTGCCCGAAATGCGGGGCCAAGTTCGCAGAATAGTCAGCTGTAAGCCTCTGCAAGTGCCTGGTCTTTTCTCCACTTCTCCTCCGCATACTTCTGAAGCGTTTCCATCTGCTCCTTCGTCATGTGCCTGAATCTGCCTTGGAGCTTGATGTAATCCTCGACGGAAATCATCTTCGGTTTCTTGTTGATGGTCATCTTCCCGTCCTCGAACTCGTAGAGTGTCCAGAGCCCGGTTTCAACGACCATCTTGGAGACCTTCGCCCCCAAGCTGGAGTGCATCCTCCACCCGGGCGGGCAGGGCGAGTATATCTGGAGGTATCTGAACATGCCCTTCTTGTTCTTCGCCTTCTCCAGCTTCTTGAGAAGGTCAGGAATGAATCCCAATGTGGCGGTTGCAACGTAAGGAGCATCGTGGGCTATCATAATCCGAGGAATATCCTTCTTATACTCCTCCTTGCCAGCCCCAACGTCCCCAACCGGTGTTGTCGTCGTCCAGGCACCGAAGGGGGTCGCCCCGCTTCTCTGGATGCCCGTGTTCATATAAGCTTCATTGTCGTAGCAGATGTATATGATGTCCTCGTTCCTCTCCGCCGCTCCGGAGAGTGCCTGTATGCCTATGTCGGCGGTTCCGCCGTCACCCGCGAAGGCAACGACGTTCACATCATCCTTTCCGAGTCTCTTGAGGGCCCTGCTTACTCCAGCAGCGCAGATGGCGGAGGTCTCGAATAGCACATGAAAATAGGGGACCTTGAAGGAGTTCAGCGGGTATGTGCCACTGAAGACAAGCATGCAGTTTGCTGGAAAGTATGTTATCGTCTTGGGACCGAATACTTTCATGGCTATCTTTGCGATCGTCGCCGCACCACAGCCCGGGCATGCAGTATGCCCGCTCACGAACCAGTCCTCCTCTGGAAGGTCCCTCATCTTCATGCTTCCACCCCCCTGGTTCCAACCCACACAATCTCCCGGTCGGCCCTTCCCTTATTGGCGGCTTCCAGGGTCCTGTCGAACATCAGTCGGATATCCTGCACCATGACGTCCCTGCCTCCGAGGCCCGCCAGGAATCCTATGACTGGAATCGTTGAATGGCCGTAGAGGGCGTTCCTTGTGTCAATGTAGCTGGGCCCGCCAGAACCGAAGGAGATCGCCCTGTCGTAGACGCCCAGCGCTTTGATCCTCGACGCGATGTCTCTTACAATCTCGGTTGGATAGGGACGGAACCACCTCATCTTCACCAAGCCGACCCTCTTTCCCTTCTCCCTGTACTCATCAACGACATCCCGCGCCGTTGAGGTCACCGTCCCGAGCGTCATCAGTGCTGCCTCTGCGTCATCCATTCTGTATTCCTCAACCGCTCCGCCGTAATCCCTTCCGAATTCCCTCGCGTACTCGTCATTTACCCGCTTAATCACATCCTTGGCATTGTGAAAGGTCTCCTCAGTCTGATATCTGAACTCCTGTATGTACTCGGGAGAGGAAAAGGATCCCACGACCATTGGGTCGTCCGACCTGAGGTATGCATGCTTCGGGTCGTAGCGAGGAAGGAACTCATCCACGTCCTTCTGGTCAGGGAACTCAACCGGCTCGACGGTGTGAGAGAGAATGAACGCATCGAGATTCACCATCGCGGGAAGAAGGACCTTATCGTCCTCTCCAACCTTGTAAGCCTGAATCACCATGTCTAGCACTTCCTGGTTGTTCTCAACGTAGCACTGCATCCAGCCGCTGTCCCTCTCCGCCATGGTATCGTTGTGCTCGCACCATATACCAATCGGAGAAGCAAGCGTCCTGTTGACAACGGCCATCACCATAGGAAGATGAAGGCCAGCCGCAACATAGAGGACTTCATGCATCAGCGCAAGACCCTGCGATGCTGTCGCCGTGAAAGCCCTTACGCCGGTTGCAACCGCAGCCACGCAGGCGCTCATAGCACTATGCTCGCTCTCGACAGGCATGTACTCAGCATCGAGAAGCCCATCGCTCACGAATTCTGATATGTGCTCCACTATGAACGTCTGTGGTGTTATGGGGTACGCGGCTATCACCTCAGCCCGCGAAAGCAGCGCTCCATATGCGGCGGAGTAATTCCCTGTGATAACTCTTTTCTCTACCATTATCTCACCATCTCTATCGCATCAGTGGGGCAAACCTCTGCGCAAACCCCGCAACCCTTGCAGTAATCCATATCAAATCCGATTTTCTGGGGAGGCTCCAGCCGCTTGATCGCCGAATCGGGACAGTAAAACCAGCAGAGCAAGCAGTTCGTACACGCCTCATCATCAAATTCTGGGGTGAACGTCCTCCAGCTGCCCGTCCTGTTGTCCATAGAACTGCCTGGTCCCACGTGTCCGGCATCTGTCTTCATCGGCTTGGTCGCAAGGCTCAGGGGAAGCTCCTTGTAGTTGGGAAGCCACTTCTTGGCCTCGGGATACTTCCTTTCACCCCTGCACTTTCCAATCTTGACCCTATCGTGTGCAGCGGCAGCCGCTTCGGCGTTCTTCTTCGCCGCTTCCTCTCCTATCCTGGGACCGAACACATCCATGATCCCCCGCTTGACCGAATCGAGAGAGACACGGCGGGTTGCCCAAGCGAATGCGCCCAATATGGCGCTATTTGTTATTGGAACTCCAAGGACCTCAAGGGCCACAGATGTGGCATCCACCGTTGCGGTCTCCACCGATATCCCTATATCGACCTCCTCAGGATCGAGTGAGGAATTCAGTATGGCCATTCCGTCGGGAGATAGACCCTCGGCAACATTCACAAAATCTATGAGCTTGTCATCAAGGACAACGATGTAGTCGGGGTTGTACACCCTCGTCTTGACGTTTATCTTGTTCTCATCGACCCTCGCGAATGCAAGCACAGGGGCGCCTCTTCTCTCTGCACCGAACCATGGGAAGGCGACTGCGTAGTTGCCTTCCACGAATGCAGCGTCCGCCAATGCCTGAGCCGCCATGACAGCTCCCTGTCCTCCTCTTCCATGAAATCTGACTTCGTACACAATCCCCACCTCCGGGGAGCAGTCTCTATGCCAAGTCTGAAAATAAAGGTTGCGTGAAAAGTCATGAGGTTGGCGCTTCTCCGACTCGCAACAGCCGATTTCGTCAAAGATTCTTCGCATCCTTCAAGTCGAGATCGGACGATGTTAGGCGGGCGAAACAAATTAAAGGCTGCGGAATATGACAGAAATGAGCCCGAGTGGGGTAGCTTGGATATCCTGGAAGCCTGCGGAGCTTCGGACCCGGATTCGAATTCCGGCTCGGGCACTTTCATTCTGTCCAATGTCCAATCTTTGGTATGTGCACCTGGCAACGTCACGGAAGCGAAAGTATTCATCCTCCCGCGTGCATCGGCGACTTCAATATGCGACACAACGCAATGAAGATAGGAGGTTCTAGCGGGCTTATACTTGTGATCTGCTTCTTAGTGGGATACAGCATAGCCTGGTCATTGAGTCCCTGGTACAGTTTTGGCGGGAACTATCTGAGCGATCTGGGCATAAGAGATGGAGCTCTAGCCTTCAATCTTGGACTGATGTCCACAGCGCTCATTGGAATGCCATTTGCTTGGGGAATATGGCAGACTCTACGCGAGCACATACTGGGAAGGCTGGGCAGCATCGTCCTTGTTCTGGCAGGCGTCTTTTTGTTCCTCATAGGACTCTTTCCCGAAGATGTAAAGCCAATACATCACATCGTCAGTGTCTCCTTCTTTCTGTTCTTTGGCATCGCATTAGTGATCTTGGCTCGGCCAATGATTCATTCTACCGTCTTCCGGCGCATAGCTGCACCGCTCACAATCATCATCATATTCTCTTTTTTCCTTGTGATCCCGCTTGGAACGGGGCCACTTATGGAAACCATAGCCGTGCTTGAAGCCATCATATGGGTCCTCGTGGTCTCCATTCAGATGATCCTTTTCGCCCGCTCAAAAGAAAAAGAGAACTCTTTGCAGGAATGAATCATTCGAAAAGCTTCGCAGAGCTTCGGTCGAGCGGGACGCCCATGCTTTCCGCCACAGGTTTGCATTTCGCATGAACCAGATAGGCGATTGGCCTGTAATCCTGATCAGAAAAGGACTCCCAGTTCGCCATACCCTTGCAGATTATCAAGTCAGCTTTCTCCAACTTTTCTTTCAGAGTGCTATCCAAGCGGTTGAAGTCCACACCGACCGCGAATGCATTGGTCGTCAGAATCTCATCTACCATCTCATCTAGATGGAACTCACGAACATCCTCAATGGTTGCATCGGTCAGTATCGGCTTGCCCCTTACAACATACGCGACCTTCCCGCCAAACTTCTTCAGTTCCTCGATGAGAAGCCTGTCGAACACTATCTCACCGGCATTGTCTCCGAAAAGAAGAACCTCCTCCGATTCTGCTAGTATCTCCTTGATTTGAGGAGTACCGTCGTGTCCCAATCCCTCAGCATATATCTTCTCGAAAACGGGCTCGAGCTCCTCTGGCCCGCTAATTTTCGATCTTATTCCAAAATCCAGAACGTTTCCCGCGATTGAACATATCACAGCTGCCTTGAATGGATCTTGGGACTCCCGAATGAGGCCCTCCGCTCGGGGAAAGAGCTTCCGTGCGATCTCATTACTTCTTCTCTTCATCTCCCTGTACGGATCCTCTGTGCCCAGCAAGTCATAGACTGCCCTATGGACCTTGGTTGCCACCTCGGCCGAGTTCGCATTCCGATCGAACTCGCGCAGGAGGATCTCAGCAGCGACCTTCATCGCCTCGTAGCCAAGCTCAGGATTCACGAGATTCGTTTCATAAAGAGAGCGCCTGAGGAGGCAAGGAAAGCACTCTGGCCGAATCTTCATCGGCTGTCATAAGACAGAGTTCTCTTATAAGGCTGTGCCCGCCAATGCGACGCTACTTCATCAGACCTAGTTGGCTCAGCTTTTCCGGCAGATAGGTATCCGTAGCGAAATCCAACCCGTACTTCGCCAGCGCCTGCTGCTCTGCCTTCTTCTTCATCTTGAGCATCAGCTCTATCTCGTCCTTCCAGAATCTGTCCTTGAATCTCGGGTCAGTGAGTTCGGACTCAAGAGCTTTGATGTCCTGCGCGCTCAGCTTGTCCGTGGGAAGCTCGTAATTCAGTATGTCCGAGGACGTTATCCCCAAGAAAACAGCCGTGGGTGTCGCTAAGTACTCCGAGATGTGTGCTGTCTTTATCGCCCCGTAGGCCACGGATGCGAATATTCTAAAAGACCAGGGATCGCCATCCGTAAACACGATCAATGGGACGTTCATCTCCTCATTCAAGCGCTTCATGAATCTTCGTGTCGAGCGGGCGGGCTGACCCTTCAGATGAATTAGAATGCACCTTGAGGATTCGTCGAAACCGTTCTCAACGAGCCTGTCGAACATACCGCCAGTTTCTATCGCTATGGCGAAATCCGCGTCGACATTGAGGAGGCGAAGTTTCTCCTTCTCAACATTGTACGGAATTCCGTAGCCTGAATCGCCCACATCATCGCGGCAGTTGATTTTCATCTTCTCCCCCCTCCTATTTGTCTCTTCAATCGTGAGGTTTCCAATCAATCTGGCTCCATCCTCCTCGGGCCTAAGCTTGAAGTCCTCACGCATGCACCCCGTGATAATCTCGATATCCTCTGCGAGGTGGTTAGATTCATTCTGCGATCCGAACTTCGCTTGACCCCATCCCTCGGATATGTAGTACATCTCCCTGAGCGTGGACGACTTATTCTGCTCCATCATCTCCTTTATGAAATCGAGCATGTACATCGTGCGGAGGAGCATATAGGCCCCTCGTATCTTCTTGGCGGTTCTTGCTCCCTTCGCCCTACCATATTTCCAGACGCCCTTCCTGGGCATGAAGCTTATGTTGCTCTTAGTTCTTAGTGGAATGCTCATCTTGGGGACATCACCAGAATGGAGTTGGCTGTAAATGCTCTCGGCAATGTGATAAAGCTCGTCAATAGGCTTCTGATTCCTGTTCTTTTCCATACGAATCCTCCTCAAGTTCTTCCTCTAACTCATCATAATCAATTTCCTCCTCGGGCGCTTCCTCAGCCGCCTCGAGCCTCTTGAACTCTCTAACTTCTATGTCCCAGTCACCGGGCAGAGGCTCAGCGCCTATGACATACTGGGGGTTTATCCCGCTAACATAAAGCTCAGTCTCGTCGTAATCATCGGAGTCCAAGCCGGAGAGAACAAAGGTAACCTCCTCCTTCTTCGTTGAGGGAATCCTCTTCAGAGTCCAAGTGATCTTCCCACCGTCCTTTATCTCGTTGGGCTTCGGGTTTATGGATTTCCTGTCGAGATTACCATCTGGTAGGACAGCGTGGAGAGTGAATTTCTTTGCTTTGGGCGTGTAGTTATATACGTCAATCGTCACCTTGTGCTTCTTCTTCGAGTAATCTATCCTCTCGTCTATCCAGACGACGTCCATTATCTTTGTGATTGTCCGGTCCAAATTTGGGACGGACTTGTGTACTATTCCTGCGCTCTTCACCGCAATCTCAGGAAGAATCCTCTGAACGATTTCGAACTTCTCCTGTGTCTTCACCCTTTTCTTCTTCTTGTTAAGATGCGTCCTCAGTCTTCTACCGCATGCCATCAGACCGCGCTTTATCTCTTCCGTAATCACAGGAATGTTTGCAACTGCCTCCTTTGCCTCTGACGTGAAGGGCACCTTGGTCGAGGCGAGATGAACGAGTATTATTGCCGGACCAAAAGGAAGCCCCCTGCCCCCACGCTGTTCCAGCCCGTATCTTCTCCAGTCAACTTGCTCCAACCCAGCCGTGAGGGCGCATCCACCCTGCTGATAGAGAAGCGGGACCCTATTCGCATATCTGAGGACCTCAACCGGCTGGTCCGCTGGAAGATCGCCTCCGTAAACGATGCCCACCTCCACAACGAATGGGTTCCCCGAGTAGACTGAGGGCTCGCGCGTCACTGGCGGGCAGTAGAATTCTGGTTTGAGGTCACCAAGCACATTCTTCAGTCCCTTCCTTATAAGCCTCTCGCCTATTGGAGAAAGGCAATCCGTTGGCGGGGACATTATCTTGACCTTTCTTATGGCCTTCAGAATGGCCCTCCCTTGCTCGAGCGTTAGCTTCTTCGGCTTCTGGTCCTCTGGGATTTCCGCCTTCTGGCATATCTCTCTTGCGACCCTATAGCTTATCCTCTCGAACTCCGTCTTGAGGAAAGAGACCATCTTGATGCTCTTCGTGTACTTGGCCATCTTCATTAGCATTCCCAGCTCAATTCCGTGCGGATGGGGCTTGATCTCCTTGGTGAGCTCCGGGAGGTCCTCCGTCGCCCTCTCGAAAACCATATCCTCACCGTTGGGCGATCTATAGACGATTCTCGCGTGAGGATTCACTATCGCAGTGCTTCGCAGATACTCATAGACGGACTGCTTTCCAGTAACGTATCTCCCACGTACTGTCGCTTCGAATCTCGTCCCGTGAGGTTTGTCCCAGACAACAAAGTCATCCCTCACTTTCAAAGGCCTATTCTTCTTCGTGTCAAGCATCAGCTCGATTTCGTAGGCGACATCCTTCTCCTTTACCTTCGTTCTTATCTTCGACGGCCTTCCAGTGGTGAGCTGTGCGTACATGACGACCGCGGAAATTCCGATACCCTGAGCTCCTCTCGCCTGCCTCAGACTGTAGAATCTGGATCCGTAGAGCAGCTTCCCGAATATCTTGGGAACAACCCGCTTGACGATTCCAGGTCCGTTGTCCTCTACCACTACCTTGTACTCGTTCCTGGAGAGCCTCTCAAGTTCGACATATATCTCGGGCAGTATGCCCGCCTCTTCTGCAGCATCGAGACTGTTCTCCACTCCCTCCTTCACCGATGTAATGAGCGCCCTTGTAAGAGAGTCGAAACCGAGAATGTGCTTGTTCCTCTCAAAGAACTCGGATACGGATATCTCCCTCTGTTTCTGAGCTAACCTTTCGGCTACGGATTTGACTGCCAAACTATCACCATCCCTGGATGCATCCCATCCATCGGATCGTTATCTATATCGTGACCGAGATATTTAAGCTTTGATGACTGGACTGGAAAAAAATCTTTTCAGCAGCAAAGACCTGAATGGTGGTTTCACTGTGCTGTGGTCATCCCTCCCGCTTCGGTGCCTCTACGGGTTTTTTCGCATGTGTCACCAGGGATATCGCTATATAGTCCATAGTGCCATAGGAATATAGTGAGAGCATGTCAACAACTATTCAGGTGGGCAAAAAAACACTTGAGCTATTGAGGAAACTCAAGGAAGAGGAAGGTGTTGAGACCTACGAGGAGCTAATTAGAAGCCTCATAAGGTCAAGCAAGACCCTAAAGGTCTCCCAAAGAGGGAGGTATCCAAAGCTGAAACCATTCAAGAGGGAAGAGATTGACAGGCTCTAAGATCCTAATCGATTCGTGGGCTTGGATCGAGTATTGGCGGAGAGGTCCCAAGAGTAAAGATGCCGCCAAGTTCATTGAAGGACAGCAGGAGGCTTACGTTTCCACAATCAATATTGCTGAGGTTTACAGATGGTTTCTCGCCTTTTACGATGAGGCGGCGGCGGAGGAAGCGATTCTGACCATCCGGGAGAGGTGCCATGGAGTTCACGTTTCAACCGATATCGCTGTGGAAGCGGCCAAGATAAGGCACGAGAAGAGACGGGGATTGGGCGATAGCTTGATCCTCGCCACCGCAAGAGATGTTGATGCGAAGATCGTCACGGGAGATCCTGATTTCAGAGAAGAGAAGAGAGCAATCTATTTGGGAAGGAAGTGAGCCTGAGGATACATAGCACCACTGGCTTCTTGACTTAGAGGCTTCACTAATCGGGGCTAGTCCAGAACTCGCCATCACTGGATTTTGAGCGGAGAACGTGAGCACTCCCGTTCATGCTTCCCGCTCAGCTTCCTCCTCCGGTTCTTCTTCTTCCTCCTCCTCTTCCTCTTCCCCCTCTTCAAAAATCGCCCCGCAGTGAGGACAGCGGAGTGCGTCCTCGTGAACAGGCCTCCCGCAATTTGTGCATTCGAACTCAGGAATCTTGACCTCGGCGGGCTCAAGTTCTCCCGCCTCCCGTATCCTCTCCTCCCACCTCGCCCTCTCAATTCTGGACCTGCCAATCCACCAATACATCATCACGAAGACGAAAAAGAGAATGCTTGTGAATATCATGATGACGAGCGCGCTCAGGAAGTATATCCTGAAAATTGTGAGGTACTCCGCATTAATTGGACCCAGAGCCTTCAGACTAGCACCGGAGAGTTCATCATATCTCAGCGTATCGTACCATTCACCTTCTATTCTCGCTGAGAAGTGAAAGAAGTGTATCCCTTCAGGGAGTTCCATCAAGCGATAGTAGTTCTTCCCATCGGTTGCATCGATATCCAAACTGTCCGTCGGATTCATATCGAAGGGATCGTCATTGCTTGCTCTAAACTCTTCAGTTTCAGATATATTCACCCAGACACTGAGTTCTGCACTGCTTATATCGGTTAAGTTCGCTGTTATCGTGACCGTGAAGTTGAACACAGTGTCTGGACCGCCAGTGGCTGGAGTGATGGTTCCTCTCGTGATGGTTATCTCATCCGAGCTCTTCTGCTCCGGCGCCTCGTAGTTTCTGACAAAATCAGCATTCAGAAGTCCAAGACCGATCGAGTCGACAATTACAATAATTAGGCCCAGTAGCAGCATAAACCTGAGTCTTCTCTCTCCCATATAATAGGGGATTGCGAACATGAGAATCGGGATGAGAATGAGCGCAAGGCATCCAGCAAAATATGCCAGTGCAAAGGTTGCAAGAATGACAAGGACAATGTAGGTGGGAACTACCCACTTCGACTGCTTGAATTTCTCGAATTTCTCTTGGAAATCCATTGTGGATGCTAAGATTGTTCTGCATATAAAACGCTTCTGAAAGATTTATATGATAGTGGGTTGATGATTGTAATTCTCTGGTGAAGCCATTGCCCAGAATAGTAATAGCTGTGGGAGGCAACGCGATTCTTCCCTCAGGGAACAATGCGGTGGAGGAACAGGAGTACAACGTGCAGAAGATCACTCCTCATATAGTCGATCTAGCCAAACTAGGATATGACGTGATCCTGACCCACGGAAATGGACCCCAAGTGGGCAATATTCTTATCAAGAATGAAGAGGCAAGGGAGAAGGTTCCCGCGAATCCCATGGACGTTTGCGTGGCCGAATCCCAGGGTCAAATAGGATACGTACTACAGCAGAACATACTCAGCGAGCTCAGAAGGCAGAACGAGGTGAGGCCAGTCTTTGCCCTTGTCTCCCAGGTCCTCGTTGACATGAAGGATGAAGCTTTCGCCAACCCCACCAAGCCCGTAGGTCCGTACTACAGAAAGAGGCGGGCAATGCATCTTATGAAGAAAAAGGGGTGGATTATGAAGGAGGACAAGGTGCGCGGCGGGTACCGCAGATTGGTTCCCTCACCCCTGCCGCTCGAGGTCCTCGTAATGGATGGGATTAGGGAGTACCTGAGAATGAAGCCCAGGGGAAAGGTGATTATAGTAGGCGGCGGCGGAGGAATCCCGGTCGTAAAGGAAGGTAACAACTACGTGGGCGTGGATGCCGTAATAGACAAGGATTGCACAGCAAGCCTCCTGGCCAGGGAGCTCATGGCCGAGACACTCGTCCTCATCACGGACGTCGAGAAGGTCTCTCTGAACCTCGGAAGTAAGGACCAGGTGGATTTGGATACCATGACGCTCGCGGATGCCAAGAGATATCTCGATGAGGAGCAGTTCCCGCCCGGAAGTATGGGTCCCAAGATTAGAGCTGCCATCGAATTTCTGGAGGCCGGCGGAAAGAGAGCGATTGTCTGCTCTCTGGATGGTTTTCCAGAGGCTCTTGAGGGACGCGCGGGGACGACGATGGAGCCCTGAGAGGACGAAATCGTTTTGAATGATCAGGTGGTTTTCTATTCGATGGGTAAGATCGAGGATCACATAAGAGAGATTGAGGAGGAGATTCATCGAACTCCCGTCAATAAGGCGACGGAGCATCACATAGGCAAGCTAAAGGCGAGGCTTGCCAAACTCAAGGAGAAGCTGGAAAAGGGACCTGGAAGGGGAGAGGCGAAGGGCTTTGGCATCCGAAAGTCAGGAAATGCGACGGTGGGGATCGTTGGTCTTCCGAATGTGGGGAAGAGCACGCTCCTCAATCAACTCACCAACGCCGAGAGCGAGGTCGGAGAATACGACTTCACCACGCTCAACGTGATACCTGGAGTGATGCACTATCGAGGTGCCAAATTCCAGCTGTTCGACATGCCCGGTCTGATCGATGGGGCCGCTCGAGGACGGGGAAGGGGCCGCGAGGTCCTTTCCGTTGCGAGGTCCTCCGATCTCATCCTCCTAGTTGTGGATGTCAACGAGTGGGACGTAAGCCTACTCACCGACGAGTTGGAGGCGGGAGGGATAAGGCTCAATCAGAAGAAGCCAGAGATCATAATCAAGAGCAGAGACAGGGGTGGCCTCACCGTGAGCTCTACAAAGAAGCTCACACACGTGGGAGAAGGTGTAATAGAAGGCATGATCCGCGAATGGGGATATGTCAACGCTGATGTTATCATTAGAGAAGATGTCACCGAGTCCAGGCTCGTCGATTTTCTGGCGGGGAACAAGGCCTACATACCCGCCTTCGTCGTGCTAAACAAAATCGACCTCGTGCGAAAGAGGAAAATCTATCGCATCATGAGGAAACTGAAGGAGTGGAACGTTCTCCCTATCTCGGCCCTCAGGGGCGATGGGCTGGATGGGCTGAGGGAGAATATTTTCAGTGAGCTGGAATTCATTCGAATTTTCATGAAACCTCAGGGTGGGGAGGTGGATTACTCTGAGCCGCTCGTTGTGAAGCAGGGTTCCACTGTCGGCATGGTTTGTGATGCTATCCACAGGGACTTCCGACAGAAGTTCAGATATGCGAACGTCTGGGGTGAGAGTGCAAAGTTCCCCGGACAGATGGTCGGGCTCAATCACGTGCTCAAGGACGAGGACGTGGTAACCATAGTGGTTCGGAGGTGATCTATCCCCTTACTGCATCCTCGAGTACGGAAACCCTTCCTTCGAGCCCTTCCACTCTCTTTCTGAGGTCTGCAATCGCCTTCTTCATGGAATCGAGCTCGTCCTTCATGTCCGCCCAGAGCGGTGAGGGCGGTTCGCCTACTATGGGCGGCCTCCTCCTTTCCGGCGGTTGGGGTATCTCTCCCTGCGGTTTTTCCGGTATCATCTCAGAATAGATTTCGGGCTACT
>JBHIFI010000002.1:0-68398 GCA_046761005.1 Thermoplasmata archaeon | reverse complement strand
TAGGTTTGGCATATCAGCTTAAATATATCCAACGCTTTCATAGTGTCCACCCTGAACCTCCACGCCAAAGGGCTAAGGGAATAGTCGTGCGACGTCCACAACTACCTCGCACGAACACCGGGGGAAAAACGATGGAAACCCAAAGGAAACCAAAAGTGCATTTTGAAACGCTGAGGGCTGAGAAAGTTAATTTTGGGAAAAGCAATTTCCTCGAAATTGCCAGGAAAAAGGCAACTACTGAGGACGGAGAGGAGAACGAATTCATCTCTGTTTCAAGAGGGTATTATCTCGACGATGGAACGGAGAGGTTCAAGAAATCCCTCACTATCCCAGACGATCCCGAGATTAAGGATTTTGTGGCTGAGAAGATAAGGACACTATAGAGACTCTTGTTGGATGGCGAGACAGAGCCGTTGGCCGAAGTCGGGATAACCATTATCATCTTCGATAATGAACCCACTGAATACAGAGTTCTCAATAATGCACAACGGCCCAAACCTTCCCGACTAATCGAAATCATCCAAAAAGAAAACCGACTCCATCAGCGACTGTGTCCTCTTCGGCCTTAAACTTGTCGTAAATAACCTTCGATTTGTCCTGTGGGAGACTCTCTCCGATGTCCTGGAATATCTCCTTGGCCCGCTCAATAGCCTCCTCAGTACCCTCAACAAGAAGGAGCGTTCCTTCCATATCCTCCCCGAGAACCTTTGCTTCCCTGATTGATATGCTCTGCCTACTCACCAAATCATCCTTCAGAGCTTCATTCATCTTTCCCGTCTTTTCCTTGTTGATGTTGAAAACGACGTACATGATGAATCACTGAAACGTGATGATGGTAAGAATATAAAAAGACTCGTAGAATACTGTACCCCCAGATTGGACTTTTTCTGGGTCCTCTTTCCGTTTCATCGAGAAACTTGCCTAGTGAGGGTAATTGCCTCTTCCCTCAGCTCCACTTTCCTGGGTTCACATAATAGCCAAGGGTTTCAGCAAAAATGCGACCCGCCAGATCCGGTCTGTGGGTCATGTGATAGAGAAAGGACCCAAACCCATACAATAGACCCCGCCTAGCGCGATTCAGAACTATCTTTGAGACCATAGTGAGAGTCTCAACATCTTCATGAGATAACTCCTCCGTCCTCACGATTGTGCGATTCTCTGCTTTCAGAAGCTGGCTCCACTTGAAGTCCCTCAACCAACCGCGTTCTTTCGCAATCTCGTAGAGTTCGGTCCCTGGCAGTGGTTCCACTACACCTGGAAAGGAATCCAGCTCGTGTTCAACGATGAAGTCAATCGTGTCCTTAATCGACTTCCTATTCTCCCCTGGGTTGCCCACCAAGAAATAGGTGATAACCTCAAGACCCGCTTCCTTCGCAAAACGAACTGCTCTTGATGCTTTTTCCACGGTAATTCCTTTCTTGATGTTCTTGAGAACATCTGGATTGGCAGACTCTATGCCCAGACCGATTCGAGTGCATCCACTCTTTTTCATCATCTCAAACATCTCTTTGTCTGCGGATGTCACCCTTGTGCTGCATGCCCATCTAAGGTCCAATCCCCTGTCAATAATCATCTCACACATACGTATGACGTTATCCGTCTTGAGAGTGAACGTGTCATCGTTGAAGTTGAATTGCGTAACCCCAAAACCACTGATAACAGATTCAAGCTCCTCAACGATGTTCTCAGGGCTCCTAAACCGGGTCTTCCTCTTCCATATGACACAGGAGGCACAGAAAATGCAGCGATTGGGACAGCCCCGACTTCCTATGATATTCACCGTGGGCTTGCTGAAGGCTAACCCGGGATATCTTACTCTATAAGCATCGAGGTTGAGGAGATCTCTAGCGGGGAAAGGGATACTGTCCAGGTCTTGGATAAATGGTCTATCGGGATTGTGCGTGACTCCCCCGTCTTCAACATAGGATATTCCAACCACATCAGAGAGGTCCTCGAAACGAGATCCTTCAGCCCAGAGACCGCACAGCTCTGCAAGGGTTTGCTCCCCCTCTCCTCTAACCACCACATCCACCAATCCGCTGGATAACATTTCCTCTGGAAGAGCGGCAGCATGGGGACCGCCAAAGATAACAGGTTTCCCCATAGTATTAGCTATCTTAGCCAGATGGAAAGCTTCATCCACCATAGGCGTCATGAACCCTATGCCAATGATGTCGAAGGATTCCAGATCCTTTTTCAAATCCCTTCTGTAGAAGTGAGTAAGCGATCCTTCCACATTGTAATCGATTATTCTCACATCGACATCCTCTCTCATCTCTCTCAAATAGCTTGCCAGATAACCCAATCCCAACGGTGGGACCGTTTGATATAGTTTGTATGGAGGGTAGGCGAGCAATACATTGCACTTCATGTCATTCCTTACCAGGTGAATTTCGGGATGTGAGATTCTAGATGAAATTCAGGAATGTTAATCCTTAAATAACCATAACATTTTCGTTTCGAGACACTTGATAGTAAGATCCCCTAAACCAGAAGACAATGAGGAACTCATTGAGCTTGATAGAATAGCTCCTGAGGAGGGTCTAGTTTCATATTACGTTGACAGGAGGCCGACCTACATACGCCGCCCTGACTCGGAGAATTTCTTCCCCTATGTGGCAGAAGAAGACGGTAGGGTAGTGGGAGCGGTTTTTTGCACTCTCGACAATCTATATGTGAACGGGAACCATCGCAGGTGTGGTTACATCTCAAGCCTACGAGTCCATCCGCAATACAGAAAAAAGGGGATTGGGAGTTCTCTCATATCTCGCGCCATCGACAGGGGAATGGAGGAGGGGGCAGAAATCTTCTGGGCTGTTGTTATTGGGAAGAACCTGGCTTCACTCAGAACATTCCAGAAGTGCGGTTTCTCCAGAGTGGGTGGGTTCGGATTCAGGATCCTGACAATGAGAAGGCGCAAGATGGCCTCTGGCGCATTGCTGAGAGAGGCCACAGAGAACGACCTTGAAGATATGACCGAGATTATCTCATCATTCTACGATAAACATAACTTCAAACCCGAAGTGACAGAGAAGTGGCTCATGAGTCGTTACAAGATTAAGAAGAGGTCGCTTGGTAGCTTCTACGTTGCAGAGAGAAATGAAGGAATAGTCGCAACATTGAGAGCTGTGAGACAATGGTATATCACCAAGATGATTATCACGAGACTTTCCTGGAAAGTGAAACTCGCCAACCTTTTTTTTCGACTGGGAATAAGGGAGGGTTCTCTTCTGAAGATTCTTGACCTCTCCGATCTCTCTTATGTTCCAGGAGAGGAAATGGCTTGTTACGATTTGATAGACTTCGCGAAGAGAAAATACAGAAGAGAATGCAGGATCGCTTACATTCAGTATGCCCTAGGAGGAAACGAAGAGAGATTCATGGCCAAGAGCGGGGGCCTTCCTGGTTACACTGACGTAATGGCAGTGATTCCGAATCGGAGATTGAGGAAGTTGGATCCCATCTTTCCGTTGAGATAATAGACCCTCGGACAATTCGCAGAAGATTAAATAATGACATTGGGATTGGATGCACGTGAGCGATCTTGGGTTAATACAGGTTTACACTGGTACCGGAAAAGGCAAGACAACGGCCTCACTGGGTCTAGCAATGAGGGCATGCGGTCATGGCTTGAAGGTCTATATGATTCAGTTCATGAAGGGAAAGATAGACTATGGAGAGTTAAGAGCTGCGGAAAAGATAGAGGGTTTGACCATCGAGCAGTTCGGAAGACCAGAGTTCGTGGACAAAGACAATCCGGCCGAGGAGGATGTCAAGCTGGCAAGAAAGGCTCTTCAGAAATCGAAAGAGGTCATACTGAGCGGAGAATACGACATAGTAATCCTGGATGAGATCAACGTGGCAATAGAATGGAATCTCGTCGAGCTTGGAGATGTTATCGACCTCCTGAATAGAAAGCCCAAGAACGTGGAGATCATTCTCACGGGGAGATATGCAAGAAAGGAGATCATTGATATGGCGGACCTAGTCAGTGAGATAAGGGAGGTCAAACATCCATTTAAGAGGGGGATGCATTCAAGACTGGGAGTGGACTTCTAGCCTTCCACCGTCTTTGAGAACATAAGGAGTTGTATTTCTGGGGTTGTGAATCTAGATCTCTTCTTGAGTTCGTCCGCCTTGCCTTCCCGTATGAGGGTCAGGAATAGTGGATTTCCCTTCGTCAAAAGATATATACGCCGCATCGCTTCGTCCTCTATTCGAGGGTTCCCCAATAGCCTCTTGGAATCCTCCTGGCTCAGACCCTTGAGATGGATTTCGTCGACCATTCCGCGCTCAACCATTTTCCTATCATAGAAGCGACAGTAGGCGGGAGTTGCCTCTTGCGCTATCACTATCATTTTCGCCCTCTGTATTCCAGAAAGCAGATGAGTAAGTGTGTTAAAAGCGTCGACTAAGTCCTCGCCAACGATGTTATAGTTATCGAATATGAGTAACGAACAAGAATCGTTCAGATCCTTCCCGAGCGAGGATATCGTACTATCTATGTTTCCTTCCTCGAGCCACTTTCTGGCCCTGTCACCACGCTTCTTTGCTACGAAGCGCACAAGCGGTCTAAGAACATCCGTTGTTTCATCATCCTCAGTAAGATCCTTCCAGAAAACTCTCCAACCTTCAGTCATTTCGAGGAATCCCCTTACGAGCGAGGTCTTTCCGTAGCCGACATGACCATAGAGGGCGAGAACTGGCTTCTTGCTGGCGAGCCACTCGCGGACACGAAGAAGCTCGGTCTGTCTGTTTACGAATTCCTTCTTCTCCAGCAGTGTCTTTCGAAGAATTCCTTGAATATCAAGCACGTCCTCACGGTCAAGATTTGCGAGGATCTCTGAATAGCTCATTTCGTAAAGTCTTGAGGCTTCCGAGATGGGAAGCTCTGTCTCCCCTCCACTAGATTGGACTCGAATCCTCTTTCGACCGACCCTCCTTCTTATCATTGCTGCTCGTCTATACCCTCTCTCAGTGAGAAAATACATCTTGAGCCGCCTTCCCGCACCGTGAATCCGCTCCCTTTTCTCCTCAATGGCCTCCTCTTCCTCAAGCTTCTTCACAGACCGAGGAATATGGCTTCTCTGAATACCTATCGCAGAGGCCATCCCAGCCTGAGTGATGTCTGGGGGAAAGTCATTCCGAATCTTCCTGTAATCAAAAAGATGAAGCAGTATCCTGTCGTTGACTGTGAGTTTTGCCATGCGATATCATCGAGCAGTCGTTATTTAATCATGACGGTGCGCATCCGACTATTGGATGGTGCAAAACATGGTAACTACCACATAAGACTTATATAAACTCAGATGCTTCTTTCTGTAGCACAGGAGGACGAAGGATGTCACTCTATAAGAAACGTTTCTCCCGCGATGGTAAAGGTGTGTCGGAAGTTGTGGGAACGATACTGATACTGCTCATTACAGTGGTCATCTTCTCGGCCATATTTATCTGGGTGTACTCTATTCCAACACCAGAGGCTTCAGTGAAACTACAGATGGAGGGAGCCCTCACTCCAATCTATGAACAAGGTGTCTGGGACGGAGCTATTATCAACATCACACACCAAGGTGGAGAGAAACTATATGGCTTTAGGACGAAAGTGTTCATAAGAGTGAACGAGGACTTTGAGCTTCTCAAAACTCAGGGGACCATTGAGTATGGACCCAATTCTGGAGATCCCTACGGATTAAGAGATGATGAGAACTGGACGATAGATGAGGTTTGGAGTATTGTGAATCACACAATCGAGGCGGATGATGTAGTCGAAGTTGGTGTCATTGAATCCATAAGAGGTGAGGTGATCTGGAGTTCCACTATTTTGGGAGCAGGAGGCGAGTATCCGCCACTTTTCGTCCAGAAATGGTTCGATGGTAATCTCGAGACTATCGCCAAAGAGGATTTGCGTGGGAATGAGTCCTTCGGAATATTCGCCAAAATTGAGGATAAGGATGGGGATTTCGACAGCGACAATGACGTCTATGTAAATATAACGATTCTCTATGATGACTACGGCTGCTTCAAGATGTACGACAACGGTTCAATGGGTGACGAGGAAGCAGACGATGGCATTTGGAGTGCCGTCTATCCAGAATTCGTTGCCGATGAAACCTTTGATGGCGCTCTTGTGATTATGACCGCCGAGGATGATGCTGGTCACAATACGAGCGCGAGGCTCATCCTCAAGATTGAGGAACTTGGCGCCGCCTACCACTATTACTATGAATATCCAGAAAACATAACCACTCCGAGATTCGGTCCTGAGCTCCTTCCTGGAAGCGGCCTGCAACACTATCAGATATTCAATGAGACGGAGTGGGACAAGAGAAGATGGGAGGGCAACGCAACAAGAACATTCGTGAAAGGTGAGAGAATCGTTATCGTCATCGCGAGCCACTTTCTTCCCGACTGCGATCTGGACAATAAGTTCTGGCTCTTCAAGGCTGAGTCTGGTCTCTCCCCACAACCCATAGTCTACGGCGGCGGGCCAATGAACCGAACTTCGATTCCCTCTTCAACCGAGGCCTTTGAGCTCGTCGACTACGTGGGCAAGTTCTACATATGGGAATATAGATGGAACACGTCTAGCGCGGGCCATGGCTATACTGATGGGTTGCTAGACTATGGTCACTATTCTCTCAGGATAAAACTGAGATCAAGCTACTATCCTCCACCTGACAACCTGTTTGAGGTTCAAGACTTCATTACCGTCACAGATGAGGAAGGAAACGTTACGAACTATCCCCAGGTTCTGACCTTCCTCGATCCTGATCATGAGCATCCCTCGGACATCTTCAACTACACAGACACGATGTATGTGAAGGTTATTGTCCAAGACACTGATGCTACGTTCGAATTTGGAAATATCAAGATTCAGGATTTCGGTGGCGGTATTCAGATTTGGGCAAAGCCAGGCAATCCCCCGATCAGTGAGGCAAGCGTAAACAACTCCGTCAGTTACAAATTCAGCATAGATTTGTCAAAGCCAAACTTTGATCCCTGGCTTTTTGGTGAGAACGCCTACACCCTGAGGATTCTCTATCTCAAGGATATCAATGAGGAATACAAAGTATCCCTCAACAGGCTCGTCACCATCCGGGGACCACGATGGTACTTGGACATAGCCACCGCCATCGAAGACTATTCGCACCCGGTATTCGATTTGAAAATCTACTCGCTATTTTTCGAGAACCTCGTATTCAGATGGGAGCAGTATGAGGTGGAATCCTATGTTCCGTTCCCAGGTCACCAAGACCCCCCATGGGGAGCAGGAGGTTTCTTATCCATAGTCTATGGAGACATTGATGATGATACTGACCTCGACCTGGTTGAGGGAATCGAAGTCGGAAAGATATTCGTGTATAGAAATCAGGGCGGAGAGGGTCATTACTGGCAGCGAAGAGAAGTGGACGACCTAGGCGTGGCTGTAACAGCCGTAGACGTAGGTTATGTCGATAAGGATAGCCTGCTGGACATAGTTGCTGGAACACAGGACGGGGACCTGTGGTGGTACGCAAATGACAATGCCTGGACACCCATGCCTATAGATGATACTGGCTCAGAAATAAAGGCGATAAGGCTTGCTGACATGGATGGCGATGATGATGATGACCTCGTTGTGGCCACAGGAACTGAGGTCTGGATATACACGAACACGGATGGTATGTTTGGCACAGTCACAACAACCGATTATCTTGCAGATCAGGACATATCCGGAAACGGAACTGTTTCCGGAGAGTACACAGATACCTGGTACACTGATGATACCTACGAATCTATAGAGGAAGTGAATGGAACTGCATATGACGTTAGCACGTATCTGGCGGATGGAGAGCAGGCGGCTGTATATGACATCGTGGTCGGAGATTATCAAGATACCCATTCGAATGATGGGACATACGAAACGCTGACTGAAGACTTGTGCGCTGAAGCAGGTGTAAACAAATGGTGGTGTTTGAGGAACGAATCTGGGGGCGCCGGTGGGCACATGTACAACTTCGGAAATGTTTCGTCCGGAGACAGTATTGAGCTCTCAGTTACAAGCTACATAAGCACAGGCACTGAGCCCTTCGAGGTGGGATGGTCAACGGATTCAAATCCATCCTTCGTGTGGGCAATCAGCAGGACGACAAAGGGAACGGATGTGTTTGACCTGAAGACAGCCGGATTCAATGGAGGACAGCTCTACATTTGGATAAGAGATAGCGACAGCAGCAAGAATGATGGTAATACCGATGGAATGGCGACTACACTCTCGATCGATTATATGTTTGTGGAGTCCTCCACGGAAAACGGAACGACAAGCACTCTCGACCACATCTGGAGAATTGAATCTATCGCTGCTGGCGGAGATGCATACAAGTTCTTTGTTGAGGCCTACCACACAGATAACAGCGAGCAAGACGACTTTCTGTTCCAGTATTCGACGAGTTCGAGCGGCCCGTGGTCGGATATGGTGACTGTCGCTTACACCTCAGACCCGAACACATACACGGGTGCTAGCCTTCCCACGACTATTAGCGGTAACATATACGTTAGGGTCATAGACACGGACAGCACCAACGGCAACATGAACAATGATACTGTCTATATCGACCACATGTTCATCAGAAGATATGTAGTGGTCGCCGAACACTATGCTTGGAACGCTGTTAGCACTGTGAACGATATCGCCATCGGTGACGTTGATGATGATGATGACCTGGACGTAGCATTAGCCACTTCAAGCGGGAATGTCCATATGAGATACAATGATGGCACGGGCGAACTCCCCTCAGGGGATACTCTCGAAGCAACTGGTTCCGTCCTCGCCGTAGATCTTGCCTATATAGATGGTGATGATGACCTCGATGTTGTCGCAGGTACGGATGACGACAAGGTATACTGGTTTGAGAACGAACTTCCCGGCACGGCATGGAACAGCACCAAGGTGGCGGACACTGATGGTGATGTCAACGCGCTGAGGGCCGGCGATGTTGATGGCGACTATTGGGATGACGTCGTAATAGGGACATCCACAGGAAAGACCGTCTGGTACAAGAATGAGCAGCCAGGCTGGAAATCGGACATTGTAGACAGTCGCGATACGATAATCTACGATCTGGACATAGGTGACGTAGACAGAGGAGTGACAATAGAGCTAGAGAGGGAGTAGTCGTTCCAAGTTCTCGATGACACCATTTGCCCTTTCTACTTCAACAAGGGCAAGAATTCTTGACCATTTGCCTTGCATTTTGGACAGTCTCAGAGCTATATATCTCTCCCTTTCCCGCTCCAGCCTCTCAAAACCCTTGTGCCTATTGACGTACGCATCGAGTTCCAAAACGAATTCCTCGGGCGACTGAGCCTGGAATTCCTTCTCCAGAACTACACGAGAATCCCTCGTTTGCCTCATCACATCAACGACAGAAACGAAAGTGCAGTATGCCTCACTATATAGACTCTCATCCATGTCCAAGGCGATGCACGGTATTCTCAGACGTTTTGCCATTGATAACCCCTCAGAGTAGCATGGCGGTGGCTTCCTCACCTCTCCGAATCTTTCCAGTCCCCTCATATAGGCCTCCTCGTGAGAGCTTGAGGGCTCTGTCCTTTGACCTCCAAGGGCGTCCAACGTCTTGAGTTCCTCTTTTGATACGCAAATACCAAGCGCATCCGGTTTCGTCTCCTGAACCGCCCGATCTACCTCCCTCGCCTCACTGACGAGGCCCCTTATCACAGGCATTACGAAAATACAGGAACCGCCCCTCCTCACGGAGTCCATCGAATCACTTCTTCCGCTCGGAAATCATATCCAGCATCTCCTCTCTGTCTCTTAGCTTCTTGAGTTCCTCTTTCCGGATAATTGGTGTTCCCTCGATATTTTGTTTCATTGTCAAACGCCTAACGAATATGACGGAGTCCTTTTCCACAACGCTGGATATGTCTGCAACTACCTTTGCTTTCGTCGAAAGGTCTCCCTGCCTTCTTTCCAGTCCCGTCAATAGAATGACCTTCTTATCCCTTGTCAGTGCATCGAATGGGCATCTGATGGTTGGGATAATGCTATACCCCAGCATGGAGAGATGTTCGAAAACGTCCCTCTCGAACGCGTTGAGCTGGTCCCAGGACATCAGTATCTGATCGGCATCCGGAATCATGCGGAAAGGATTGACAGCTTGAACTATGGGCTCTTTCAAGAATTCCTCGAGTTTGAGAGCGACCTCAATGGTCGCTCCCATCCCATCCTCATACATCTGTATGGCTCGCCTAGAAACGCCTGCCATTTCTGCGAGAGTTCCCAGAGATATGTTCTTCTTTTCCCGGGCCTTTCTTATCACAGAGCTATCAAGCTTCACATAGAGACCACCAGGGGCGGAGAACATGAACGGGGGGACACCTTCGACGAGGAAGTCTCTGAGGGTTCCTATGGAGAGGATTGGAATTCCAAAACGAGAATAGATAGCACCATCCTCGAGCTGTCCCGACCCGCTTCTCTTGCCCAATAGGAGTGGGCTTCCCTCCAAGCAGGAGGCTATAATCTTGAGTTCCTGAGAGCACTTCCTTCCCAGCGAGTCTATGTTCAGGAACACTTTCGCGACCAAGAGCATATCGTCTCGCCTAGCGACGAAGTCAAAGCTGATACTCCTCGTATCCAATTCTTGTGAGAGATAGAATCCGGTTTTCGCCAGAATCTCGCGAGCCTCACCAATCATCTGCTGGCGATTCACGAATTTCAATAGGTAAACTCTTCTATATAAAGATAATTCGCTGCAACTGGGGCGGTGTAGAAAAGTCGGTGTATTGTCTCAAAATCGCCGAATTCTCGGATTTCTTGCTACTCTTTCAGTTTTATATTTCGAAATCTCTTATAATAATCGACTTCTGTCTCTACACTTCTTTTTCTACATGGCCTGCTACTGAGGTGATGTAGAATCGATGGTTTGGGAGGCTAAGAAGAGACCTTTCGAGCCTCATTAGCTACCGAAGCCAGCAATACGCTAGATCTCTTGAGAGGACTCTGAAATGAGCAGCATCAACCATTCATTCTGCACCACCTGCTACTGAACCAACACCAAACCTGAAACCTCGTGTTCTCCAATTGAGTAGAGATATCGATGATCTCGCTCCGGGAAGATTTATAGAGGACTGACACTATCGAGACCAAGATGATTGCCATTCTCAGGAATGAAGAGATAGAAATCCTTGATGAATCAGAGGCCAGCCAGATACACAGCAAGGGTTATTTCGGCAAGCCCCAGCCCGGGGGTTCCCTCAAGTTGGAACTCATTGAGGGGCTCTACCTAATTGAAAACGGAAGGATTGAAGTTGAGACCAGGGGGAAGAAGGTCGGTGCTGACGATCTCATCCGCCTCGCTCACAAGAGGGAGGATAATTTCGAGATCAGGTATCTTGTTTACAGAGACCTGAGGATGAGAGGATATGTTATCAAGACAGGCGTTAGGCCTCTCGATTTCCGGGTTTACCCAAGAGGAGGTGGTCCTGCTAGTGCACCATCGAAATACTGGGTGGCTGCAATCTCCGAAAGAACGGTTTTCGACTTGAATGGCTTGCTCAACCTCTTGGAGAGGGCCACGGCGGCTCGAAAAAAGCTTCTTGCAGCTGTCGTGGACGAGGAGGGTGATCTGACCTATTACAATATATCGAAGGTCAGCCCGAAGGGACGGACGGTGAAGAAAAAGACGAAGCCTCCCGCAGAAGCCATCTTTCTGGGCGACAGGACCATGGTATTAGATCCAGGAAAAGCGAGGAGGATCCACGAGAGCGAGTTCTTCGGAAGAATGATTGGCAGCAGGCTCCAGCTCTCTCTCATAGAAACCGCCTTTCTGATGAAGAGGGGAGATATACAAGTCGTGAATGGAAGAACCGGGAGAAGGATTTCCCATGTCACGTTCATCAAGGAAGCTCTAAAGGTGCAGTCCGATTTCCGAATGAGGCTTAGGGTCTACGAGGACCTAAAAGAAAGGGGAATCGTTGTGAAAACGGGATTCAAGTATGGTTCACATTTTCGCGCTTATAAAGGAGATACGGAGACTCACCATGCGAAGTATCTAATCCATTCCCTCCCCGCCAACTACAAGGGCATGTGGCCTGAGGTGAGTAGGGCGGTCAGGCTGGCTCATGGGGTGAAAAAGGACATCCTGTTCGGTCGCGTTGGAAGAAAAATCGATTACCTTCGACTCTATCGAATAAGGCCCTAGAGTTCTACCTCTATTCCCAGCTTGTCGGTCAGCTCTTTGTATCTGTTTCTTATGGTTACTTCTGTGACTCCGGCTACATCCGCAACTTCTCTCTGCGTTCTTCTTTCGTTGGCAAGTATGGATGCTACGTAGATAGCAGCAGCTGCAACTCCAGTCGGCCCTCGGCCCGAGGTGAGTTCTCTATCGGCCGCGTCCTTCAAGATTTCGACAGCCTTTGATTGGACCTCACCGCTCAGCCTGAGCTTACTGCAGAATCTTGAGACATAATCCTGAGGTCTTGTGGGCATGAGTTTGAGTTTGAGCTCTCGCGTCATAAAGCGGTATGTCCTTCCAATCTCTTTCCTTCCCACTCTCGAAGACCCAGCGATCTCGTCCAGCGTTCTGGGAACATTGCACTGTCTGCATGCTGCATATAGGGAGGCGGCTACAACTCCCTCTATACTCCTCCCACGGATGAGGTTCTTTGACACCGCTTTCCTATATATCATCGCGGCGGTCTCCCTGACATTCCTGGGAAGACCCATACCGCTTGCCATACGGTCCAACTCACTCAAAGCGAAGGCAAGATTTCTCTCTGTGGCATTGGAAACGCGAATCCTCCTCTGCCACTTTCTGAGTCGGTACAGCTGGGCTCTGTTCCTTGTGGGGATGCTCTTGCCATAGGAATCCTTGTTCTTCCATCCAATCGTGGTTGACAGGCCCTTGTCATGCATCGTATAAGTCATGGGAGCCCCTGTCCTCGCCCGCTTCTCACCTTGTTCAACATCAAATGCCCGCCACTCGGGCCCCTGATCAATCATCTGATCGTCGAGAACAAGACCACATTCCTCACAAACGAGTTCTCCCCTTTCGTAATCCCTTGTGAGGTGAGAACTCCCACACTCAGGACACCTCGTAACCTCGGCTGTCGTCTCAACCTTCTTCTTCTTCGGCAATATCTCGCCCCCATTCCTCTAGGTAGAGTTCCTTACCTATTATCCCGATCAGCTTCTGCTTTCTCGATGTCGGTCTCACAGAAACGTAGGGGCGGGAAACCGGGCCAAACACCTTTTCGACCCTGCCGATATGCATTCCTTCACTGGTGAAGACCTCCTCTCCCGTTCTGGGAGCGGTTTCAGCACGTATGACCAGCGTTCCTCGATAAGAGACGTCTGCCACAATTCCCAAACGTTTCATCTGCTCTCCGACATGAGAAACCTGACTGGTTACGTTTAGATACCCCTCGCCCTATTTAATATTTTCGCAAATCTTTACTGTTAGAAGCTGAACTCGCCACCCTGAGCTCAGAGTGCAAAGACAATTATTTAATACGGAGTGATGATTGAACAGGCAATGGTCGAAAGATTAATCCAGCACAAGCATTGTCTAGGATGTGGACGGGCAATACCCACAAAGGATATTTTCTGTTCAAAAGAGTGCGAGAACGATCACAAGAGAAGATTGAAGAGGAAGAAGAACCAGCTTCTTTTCTTGTATGTTGGCAGCATCATCATTCTTATCCTTATTCTCCTCCTCAGTTGGGGGTGGCAGGTCTGAAGGTATGTTTGGGCGGGACGTTCGATAGAATTCACAAGGGTCACAAGGCTCTTCTGGCAAATGCATTTGAGGTCGGAGAGGGGGTGCTTATCGGTCTCACCTCGAATGAAATGGCCCAGTCAGAGAAGAGCTATCCTGTTTCCCCCTACGAGGCGAGAAAAGCGGCTCTGAGCAACTACCTCACGGCTAGTGGACATTCGAACTTCGAAATTGTCAAGATAGAGGACAGATTTGGACCGGCGAAGACTGAGCCACTTGACGCGATCGTGGTTTCCCATGAAACAAGGAGAACTGCGGAGGAGATAAATGAAGAAAGGATGGCGGCAGGTCTGAGGCCCTTGAAGATCGTTAAGGTGGATATGGTTCTTGCTGAGGACTGCGTCCCTATATCTTGCAGAAGAATAAGGCTCGAGGAGATAGACGAGAATGGAAAGATGATCCGTCAGCTGATTGTTAATGTTGGTTCAAGAAACAAGACCAAGATATGGGCGGTCAGGGACGTATTCCTCAAGCTCTTTGGTAAAGTAGAGGTTCACGGAGTTTCCGTGCCCTCCGATGTTCCCAGGCAACCCATGAACAAAGAGGCTCTTCAAGGTGCTGCAAACCGTGCCCGCGAAAGTCTGGAGGAGGCGGATTTCGGAGTCGGGATTGAGTCGGGAGTCGTTTGGGATGAGGAGTCGAAATCCCATTTCTGCATTCAATTCTGTGCGGTCGTTGACAAGCTTGAGAAAGTTACGGTAGGACATAGCGCGGGATTTATGCTTCCCGCCAAGATTATAGAAAAGCTAGAGATGGGGAGCGATCTCGCAGGCGCTTTGGCGGACCTCGAGACCGCCCGAATCAAAGAGAACAAGGGAGCTATTGGCTATCTCTCCGATGAAATTGTAACCCGCTCAAATCTCTGTGAGTCCGCAGTCCTGATGGCGATGATTCCGCGGATTCGCAAGGAGCTCTATTTTCCGCTCTGAACAAACCTTTATATGATTTTTGCCCTTAAATGACCGGGAGTTTGAATGGCCATCAAGGTTGCAATCAATGGTTATGGGACGATAGGCAAGAGGATTGCGGATGCCGTTGCCTCACAAGATGATATGGAAATAGTCGGAGTGACAAAAACGAGGCCGACTTATGAGGCCAAGATGGCAATCTTGAGAGGTTTTCCGTTCTATGCGGCATCCCAGGAATTCGTTGGAAGATTCAAGGATAAGGGTATCGATGTTCATGGAACTCTCCAAGACCTTCTCCAAGAAGCCGACTTAATCGTGGACGGAACTCCCAAGAAAAGCGGCTACAAGGAGCTCTATGAGAAAGCTGGCGTCAAGGCCATCTGGCAAGGTGGCGAGAAGCACGAGCTGACGAATCTCTCATTCAACGCGCTTGCGAACTATGAAGATGCAATCGGCGCTGACTTCCTCAGGGTGGTATCGTGCAACACAACTGGGCTGATAAGAACGCTTTTCCCTCTTCATCGAGAGTACGGAATCGAGTATGTCATGGCTGTGATGGTTAGGCGGGGAGCGGATCCCTGGGACACAAAGAGGGGTCCGATCAATGCCATAGAGCCTGTTCTTAAGGTGCCCTCCCATCATGGTCCTGACGTTCAAACTGTCATGCCCTACCTGAACATTCAGACTACCGCTGTGAAGGTTCCTACGACGATAATGCACCTTCATTCCCTCATGGTCAAGCTCAAGCGGGAGGTTAGGAGGGAAGATATCCTCACTCTGTGGGAGGAGTCGCCCAGAATTCTTATCGTCGATGGCGAGGAAGGAATCAAATCCACGGCTCAGATAATGGAGATGGCAAAGGACATGTGCAGAAACAGGACGGACCTTTACGAGATAGCGGTGTGGAGAGACGGAACTCATGTTGTGGGCGATACCCTGTACTACTACCAAGCGATTCATCAGGAATCCGATGTCGTCCCAGAAAATATTGATGCGATCAGAGCCATGACTGGAATCGAAAGCGACAAGATAGAAAGTATCAAGAAAACGGATCTCGCGTTAGGCATAAAGTGCTAATCACTTCAGGTTGTTCAGAGTTCTCGAGAAAACACCCATGAGGGCGTGGTATTCCCATTTCGAGGGGACCGCCCTCCCCATTATTCTTCTGAACATTATTGAAGTCCTTTCTTTCTTATGCTCTGGATAGTCGATCTCATCCAGAAGTTGCCTGAAATGGCTGTATAGCAATTCCTTCTCCCTTCCGGAAGCTTTCCTTGTTCCTTTTCTTATTGCTTTCAGTCGGTATATCTCATAGAGAATTATGGCTACAGCATGTGAGATGTTCAGAACTGGGTATTCCTCATTGGCGGGAATCTTGACAAGAAGATCGCATTTGGCTATCTCCTCTTTCAGAAGCCCGTAGTCCTCTCTTCCAAAGAGGAGGGCAACAAGACCATCGAGGTCTTCGATTTTCTTGATCGATTCTCCTGGGCTCACAGAAATTCTAGCGAACTTCTTCTCGCTTTCCGTGTCGACAGAGGAGGACCCAATAACAAAATCCACTGAGGAAAGTGCCTCGTCGAGGGAGTCAACTATTGTGGCAGAGTCCAATACTTCTTTCCCCCACTTGGCGCGTTTGACCGCCTCCTCCCCGATGCGGCAGGGATTGACGAGAACAAGCTTCTCCATTCCAAAATTCTTCATCGCACGAGCTACCGCTCCGATGTTACCCTCGATTTTTGGCTCAACGAGAATTACCTCAAAATTGGGCATGATTATAGGTATATATCGGCTGACTAATATTGTTGCGATGCGCGTAGCCGTCAAGTTCGCATACGATGGAACGTCTTTTCATGGATATCAGAGGCAGCCAGACGTGAGAACCGTGGAGGGAGAGCTGGTAAAGGCTCTCATCTCTCTCGGTGCGATTGACTCCACCCAGAATTCCATATTCAGAAGTAGCAGCAGAACAGATTCGGGAGTCAGTGCGATTGGAAATGTGTTCGCCCTTAACACGGAGTTCAGGCCAGAAGTTCTTCCTCAAGCTTTGAACTCTAAAGTTCAAGATATCTGGGTCTGGGGTTACGCCCCTGTGTCAGAGGATTTCAATCCGAGACATGCGACTCAGAGGTGGTACAGGTATTACTTTTCTTCAGAGGTTGACTCGGAGGCTTTGAGGGGTGCATCCCGTCAATTCATTGGTGAGCACAATTTCGCTCTCTTTGCACAGCGGGATGAAAGGTCAACGATCCGAAGAATAGATACGATTGAAGTGACAAAGAATGGAAACTTCACCATTTTGGATATCGTAGGCGAGAGCTTTCTGAGGGGAATGATTCGCAAGATTGCATGGGCTATGGAGCACCTTGCCTCTGGGCTGTTGACAATGAGGGAGGTTGAGAGGGCGCTCAGGGGCAAAGGAGGAGGCTTCGGCACCGCTCCTTCAGAACCCACCGTCCTAATGGATGTGAGGTATGGTTTCGACTTCATAGTTCCTCCCAAGATAAAGGAGACGCTTGCCCTTCAACTCGAGAAAAGAATATGGGAACGCAGGCTCTCTCAAGAGATTCTATCGGTTATTCTCAGCCGAAGTCTGCAGAATCGGATTCGAAGTATCGGGTGAGATTATCACACCCCAAAAGACCCTATGCTGACTAAATTTGCAATGTCGAAAATCATTTATAATGGCAATCCTATGCCTGCGACAGCTTTGAATTTCTATTTGGATAGGAGGAACGGGAATGTCCAAAAAAAGTGTCAAGTGGATTAGTGGAATCGTTGTAGGGCTGCTTGCCCTATCGCTTTTCGTCAGCACCACACTCGCAACATCTTCAGGTGGTGAGGCGTTCGACGAGAAGCCCGTCGGGCAAGGTGAAGAATTTCTCTTAGCGGAGGAACCTTCATTTCCTCAGCCGGAGGAGCTCGCACTAGGGAAAATCGATCCTGCTCTGCTAGATTTGGCGAAGAGCGGAGGCAAAGAGATGGTAGGCGTGGTCCTCATAGTCTCGGATGTCTCCGCAGTAGCTAGGGCTCTCGAGAAGTATGAATATCGGGGATTGATTGGTGAGAAAGCGACAATAAAGACGATACCAACACCGATAATTCTTGAGGTTCCCGCTTACGTTCTCCCAGTACTGAGCGCGATTGATGAGGTTCTGTTGATAGGACGGCAGGAAGTCTACACCCCTGACATGTTGGAGGTGCAAGAAGAGGTTGTTGGTGGAGACGTTCCACTCAACCGCCAACCACTGGACCAGAATCGATGGATAGAAAGAAAGGCAAGGGAAAAGGGCATAAAACTGGATCCTGTTGTCATTGACTCTCCATCCCAACCGATGGGTTCGATGCGTGGTTCGGAGGGACCTCAGCCAATGGGAGAAGATCCTCCGACAACAAATGATTGGATCTCCGTGGTAACTCATATGGCGGATCAAGCCTGGGCCAATGGGTACACGGGAGCTGGAGAGGTCGTCGTAGTCCTCGATCAGGGAATAGATTTCGGACATTCTGACCTCCAGGGGACTTGGGCCGTCCAGCCCGATAATACCACGATAGATAACATAACTGTCATCAAAGCTGTTGGTGGTGAGACGAATGCCACCCTCATGCATATGGATGTTACTGACTATTCCTTCTATCTGAACGGCAATCTGATGCCCCCTGCTAACTACACCTTTGATTCAGCGACTGGCGTGATAACCTTTGTGACGCCCTTGGTACTCAATGATGTTGTAACTGCCACCTACAAGTACAGCTCACCGTACGCCGGATGGCCCATTTCGTTCGAACCGCCGGCGATTGATACCTATCTCTCCGAGGAGGGCAAACTATCAGGTATGTTTGTCGATACTTCAACAGAACTCCAGGCCGTGGGGGACATAATCACTTACTACAGGGATGCTCCTCTCCTGACACCGACCTCCTATCTTGGCGTGGAGATATATGATGATGATCTGAGTGCTGGATTTCCAGATGTGTTCTTGACCGCTGGATATAGACTACCATTCGCGGTTCCTGTCGGAACAGTCCAGATGAATATTTTGGTCGCATTCACGCCCGGTGATGACTTGGACCTGGCACTTTACTACGATGCAAACGGAGACAATGACATAGACCAGTCGGAACTGGTTTCTTACCAAGAAACAAGCACTGGAGCCAATCCTGAGGTGTTCTCACCGATATACAATCCAGAAACAGAGAACGACTACATACTGGTGATTCTTGGATACGCGACCTCCAACCCAACACTTGCCGATATCTACATCGATTTCGTCAGCATTGTCATGCAGGATACCGACTACGATGTGACAGGAATTGCGAGCGTAAGTGGAAAGTACCATGTAGGTCTTCACTGGGATTCTAGCTTGAAAGCTGCATACTTCATGGCGCCTGCGGTGCTTGTGGTTGACTCGACATGGAATGGAGTATACGACACAGTATATGTAGACCTGGACAATGACTTCAATTTCACAAATGAGATGGCTGCCACGAAGGCTAGCCCGAACTTATGGAAGGACCTGGACCTTGATGGTCTCGCGGACGTTTCTGGCGGTCTTCTCTACTTCATAAGTAATGCCACAAATATCACAGGCGAACAGCTCGTTCTAGGCAATGAAACCAACATTACAGGCACCACTGCAATCGGCGGTGAGACTTGGGGTCAACTAGCCAACGGAAATGTGACCGTAAGCGACGTTGTGGATGTGAGTAAGAATTCCATACCATGGAATACGATACCCATCGTCGATGAGTTGGTTCTCGACGCCACAGAACTGACTAAGGAACTGCAACTTGCGAACAAGAATGTCGTTGAAGATACCATTGTGCTCACTGTAACAGGCGCTGTGCTAAATGAGACTGGAAGAGACCCAACCGACATGACCAAACAATTCGTGGTCGTCGATCCCGCCACCGATGACCGTTTCAATCTCACGCATACGGGATTCACTGATATTGTTCTCTACAGAGTCCGTCTTACTGACTTTGATGGCGATGAAGAGCAGGACTGGTTTGGACCTGTGATTACAGAAATCGATCCCGGCAATTACGCCGCTGATGCAGGAACGGGCGAGGTCGTGCTTGGAGCTGAACTTCTGAGTAGTCCGGACCCCCTCATAGTCAATATGCCAGGAGATACCTTCTGGGCTAACTACAGTTACGATGGAGTTCTTATTGAAGGAAATGATTGGAACGATGCTGAGGGCAAATTGGTGACGGGAGATGATTACACAGTTGACTACACAGAAGGTCTCATTACTTTGTCCAATGGACTGCCGCCTGGCGGTATTGCCAGAGCGACCTACGAGTACCACCCATGGATTCTGAACAGGGTGACGGGGAACTTCACATTCACATATCCACTTGAAAGCTTCGATGTCATCACTGTGAATTATTCCTACGGTGTTGTACCAATACCCTATTCGGATATCGTCGCAGGACGCCTGGGAGTGGACAACTACTACTGGGGCGCCGGTGATATGGTTGCCTTCAGCGGTGCGATATACGGCTCGCATGGAACAGCTGTAGCCACGAGTATCGTGGGTCAGGGCGTGACTCCTATCGGTGGTATACCGAAGCTGATGGGATTGGCACCTGATGCGAAGGTTATTTCGATACCCGGGGGGACTTCGCATGGCGCATTCACCCAGTATCACGGATTCCTCTTCGGTGTAGAGGGTTATGATGGAGTGCCAGGGACCGGCGATGAAGGCCTCGTATTGAGTTGGAGTTTCGGTTCCAATCCGATTGAAACAGGATGGACTCTTGGCGAGAGATATGGAGATTGGGTCACAACCCAGTACGCAGAGGGCAAGACAATCCATGTGAAAGCCGCTGGAAATGAGGGTACCGGCTATGGGACCTCCGGAAACTCGGTCACACCAGGAACCATCAGCGCTTGCGCGGCGTGGGACCTCTTCTACAGGGTGCAACCAGAGTTTGAATACGATGGAGGACCGAATCCCCACTACGGCGGGATAGCCTATCTCTCCTCTTGGGGACCCTCCGCAACTGGTCAACTAGGTCCTGATATCTGCTTTGCTGGTGGTTGGGTCTATGATGCTTATCCGTTGAACCCATTCCGTGATGGGACTGCTGCATGGGACATAGATGCAGGCACAAGTATGGCTGCACCGCACGCAACAGCCGTAATCGCACTCATGCAGGATGCATATGAGCAGGAGCACGGATATTACATGGATGCTTTTGAAGCTCAGAAGATTCTGCTGTCAAGTGCTGATGATATGAACTATGATGTCTTCACTCAGGGTCATGGGTACGGTAATGCCCTGCGCGCCACTGATCTAGCTGGCAACAGAGGAGGTATTCTCGCCGATCCTGAGGTCTGGTATCCAGGCGACTACAGGGGAGAGGACTATGTGGCCTTCGTCCACTTCCTTACGGTTGGTGAGTCTGATTCCGAAATGATTACGGTGGAGAATCGCGGACCGGCAGACTTGACCAACGTTGGAGTTTCTGCTGACTACCTGAAGAGGATGGGCACCATAGAATATGCATTCGAGCCCTCCATTCAAGCACCGCCAGAGCCCGTGGGTAACAACTGGACTATCATCAACGAGACAGGATTCTACGACTTCTTAGGAAGGAAGTTTGGACCCAACATGGATGCTACAAGATGGAACAATGCGGACCTTCTCAGAATTACCGCCCATTTCGATATCGACCTGCTGACCAACCAGATGATATACGTAGAACCGCATGACTGGACCGATGTCAACATGAATGAACGGTTCTTTGGGCATTCCGCGAACGTTACCGCCATGGATTTCTGCTCCGATGGCACGATTTTCGCAACCGGTGCGGAGGATGGCATCATCATTCTATGGGACAATGCAACCGGTTATCCGATTGACAGGCTAAGAGGGTTGGAAGGCACGATGATCAATGACATAGACTTCTCATCCAACTGCAGCATGCTAGCGGCCTCTTCGGGTGGGTGGCCCATCGATTCTGGCGCAGTTGCAGTCTGGGATGTACCTACCCGCTCACGAATCGTAGTCTCGGATGACCTCCTCTTCGGCTACTCGATCAATGGAGTGGAGTTCAATCCGGCGAATGAGAGTCAGATAGCGTATGTCTCGAGTCTCAACTCAGCCATCAGATGGTTAAATGGACTCCCGCGAGACTTTTGCCTCCCCGGATTCTTGGGAGACGTCTTTGTCATGGACCTCGCAGGGAATGTGCTTTCAACGATGTGCGGCCATCTTGAAGTCGTCAACACCATTGCATGGAGCCCAGATGGGTCCGTCATCGCAACGGGTTCCGGCGGCGCCTTCGGTATCTGGGATAACTACATAATGCTCTGGGATCCGACCACAAGTGCATACATTGGAGGATTTAGTGGCCATGAGGATGGCGATTGGTCTGCTGACGCTGACGGAGTCATGGACCTTAGGTTCAGCTCTGACAGCATGTGGCTCGCTTCGGTAGGATTGGGATCTGACTGGAGCATGGCTGGCACTGGAACGGTGAATGTCTGGGATATGACCCTGGCGCCTTCAACGGGGAATGACACCTTCAACTACACAGGTTTCCCAGTGTTCTTCCTAGGGAACACGAGCGTCGTTCCATTCTCATACCAGGTTTGGGTGGACGGTTCGCCAGTCTACGAGCTTGACATCGCGAGTGGCATGGGTGACTATATCATGTATACCGCTAATGGCATATTGCTCTACATTGGCACACTCGCGTTGGGGGCAAACGTTACGGTTGAGTACGATTATCTCCCGCCAACATATACGATGTTACAGGAATATCCAATGTGTGTAGACTTTGATGTGGCCAACATGTATCTGGCGGTTGCCAATGCAACGGATGTGGCAATCTGGGACATTCTAGCCGATTCAGTCATAACGTCTGTCACTCCTACATATGATTATGGAATTACAGACGTAGGTTTCGCACCTGGTTATGACTGGTTCTGGGCGGTGAGCTATGGAGGTGAGATAGACCTGTGGTGGACCTCCACAGGAGCGATGCTAGTCGATCCAGATCTGCCCTTCGGAGTGACAGGAGCTTGGTTTGAAAGAAACAGGATGGGAGTCTACTTGGGTGAGAACTCCTTCGAGGTCAGAGTCTACGATCCCGCAGCAAGAACTCATGATGGACTAATCATCTGGTGGAGGCATCTCGCCGGTGCCCCTGTACCCGGACCCGTCACTGTGACAATTGAGTTCTTCGAGCACCAGAACTGGCCGATGGTTACTCTTTATGAGGATGATGGTGTCACACCTCTTGGACCGACCATCGACATAACCGCAGGCGGCTCATTTGATTTCGTAGCAACTGCAACTGTGCTGCCAGGTACGGACATAGGACTCTATGAGGGTGCAATCCGCCTAACAAACGAGAACAATGTCACAACCATTCCAGTGGTAATAAATGTGGCTCACGAGGGTTCCACAAACTTCCAGTTCGGAGGAACCGCTATTTCCGATACACTGTACGATAACAATGCTCTTAGAGGTTACGGAGGCGCGTATGACTTGAGGTACTACTTCTTCGACGTTCCTGATACATTCGTATTCAGAGAGGGGATGAAGTTCACAATTGACATAGGTATGGATGGGAACAACACCTATGGCGATATGCGGCATCTCGCTCAGGCGACTGAGGAAGGTTCTTCTGCTTTTGGCGACCTTGTCTTCTCTAAGCTGAATGAGAGCAGATATGGGCCGTTCGTGGCCGTCGAAACGGATGTTGGAGCTCCAGGATACTTCAAGAAGACTCCAGACTGGGCGGGAGTCGGAAATGGTCTCTTCAAGGGTCTCAGTGTTAGTGCAGGTCTTAACGTCCTAATCGTGCAAACAGTCACAGTCGAAGGGGAGGAAGCCGCTGATGTCATCTCCGGAGAAACAGGTCTTCTTAGCATGACACCCTATCCGATTGATGTTGCTACGAGTCAGTTGCAGGGCTCAACCGAGATGATTTTTTCGACGACTCTACCGTGGTTACCCAATCCAGATCCTTTCCACGAGTTCTTTGGCAAGCCGATAGGCGTCACTGTTGCTGGTTCAGAAACCCACGAGTTCCTCGACATTCCAGTTGAATTTGATGACCCGGAGCCCTATACGTCCGGCGAAATAACTTTCCAGGAATACCTTGCTAGTTCAAAGAACACCATGCTTTGGGACGTCGATGCTTCAGTCATAACGATAGAGTTCCATCTGATGGGACATGTCGACTGCTGCCCAGATATGGACCTCGGAATATTCCTCGACGAGAACGGCGATGATGAGGCTCAAGCAGACGAATTTGTCAAGTACGATGCCGACGCAGACGCAGATGAGACTGTAGTCCTGGTCCTTCCAACGCCAGGTAGATACATTATCAAGATGGCTGGCTTCGACATCTGGAGGGTCGGCTCACTTGCGGACATGATAATCACAGAACTTAAGGTGGGACCATCGCCCTTCCAAGTTACATACACTGCGGATATCATTCAGAGGTACTCCAGCGAAATCCTCAATCTTGAATGGGACCTTCCAGTGGATACCCCTGAGGGAGTGATTAAAGCAGCCTTCTTTGCATCACCAGGGAACACGCCATTCTCGTTGACGCTTCTCGTTCCCGTCGAACTGAACTACGACACCACTCCTCCAGAGGTTATCCAAATGACTCCTCCAGATGGTTCAGTAACGTCGGATAACATGCCTCCAATACTCGCAGGCTTTTCTGACAGCCAAGGAGAGATGGATTCAACAACGATAGGCTTGTGGTTGGATGGTGTTGACATAACTGCTATGTCGTTGGTCACAGTAACCTTCGATTCAGATCTCGGTGGTTATGCAATAGGAACAGTCAGCTATGCTCCAAATGCACCTCTTGCCGATGGAATGCATACGGTGAAGACGCAGGTTGGAGATTACGCAGGCAATATAGAAGAAATGACATGGCATTTCTACGTAGATACGACCGCGCCATTGCTTGAAATTGATTACCCATCAACGGACATCACCGTTCCGACAAACTATACTATGATAACTGGAACCACCGAGCCTGAAGCGACTGTCCTAATTCGCACTGAGGAGGTGCCCGTAAGCCCAGACGGTTCCTTCTCCTATCTGTTTGACCAATTGACAGAGGGGCTCAATCCACTTATCGTTGAAGCCCAAGATCAAGCTGGCAACACCGCTGTTGTGACAAGACTCATAACAGTTGACACGAATCCGCCCGTACTGGAATACCTGATTACATCTGAGTCGCAGGCCCGGCCAACAAACGCAGAATCCATCATAATCTCTGGGAAGTTCAACGAGACTGTGGAGTTGACCATCGCTGGGAGGATTGTTCCAGTGAACGAGGACGGAAGCTTTGAAACGACCGTAGCGCTGGAGGAAGGCACGAACACTATTGAAATAGAGGCGGTTGACGCCGCAGGCCATACATTCTACAGTAATGACACAGTCATGATTAGAGACACCGTCATTCCTACCCTGACGGTCTCTATTCCTGAGGACAACGTTGACCCGATAACCGGGGAAGCTTTGGTTTCAAGAATTAACATTACAGGAACAGTGTCAGGCGACGTGGAAATCGTGACGGTAAATGGTCTTCCAGTAGTTCCGTCGAACGGAGCCTTCAGCAAAGAGGTTACCCTCAGCTACGGCGCCAACGAAATCACAGTCATAGCAAAGGACGAGGCGGGAAATGTTGCTTCGGAAGCTATATCCATTACATGGTCTCCGGAGATGAAGGTTACGAAGCAAACATGGACAACATTGATACTCACTGCTCTTGCTATCGTTCTCCTCGTAATTGGCTTTGTCATTGGCCTCACGTTGGGAAAGAAGCCTGCAGTGCCTGAGGAGGAAGTTCCGGAGGAAGAGATCCCACCCGTTGAAGAAGAGGTCGTTGAGGAGGTTCCGGAAGAGGAGGAAGCACTGGAGGAGATTGAGATTCCGGAAGAGCCTCCTGCCGAAGAGGTCCCTCCTGAAGAGCCAACTGAGGAAATCCCGCCACCAGAGGAGGGTGAGCCATGAGAACACTAGCATTCGGACTGACGATGCTCTTCGTCCTGAGTTTCGCTGTCTCTGCCTTTGCCGCCACTCCAGAAGAGATCTCCGGACTGTACGGAGGAGACTTCCGGGTTGCTGTGAAGGATACTGCACTGGATTTGAATCCCAAGACAGCATCAGATGAAGCTAGTTTGCACATGATTGACCTTCTGTACGACTCTCTTGGACGTCTCGACCCGGTCACTCTTCAGGTAAAGCCTTGGGTTGCCGAAAGCTGGTCAGTGGATCAGGAGAATCAGACGGTGACCGTTGTCTTGAGAACCGATGTCCTCTGGCATGACGACACTCCAGTTACTGCGACGGATGTGGAATACACCTTCGGAACTTACTATGGCGGCTATGACGTGAGCATTCTCTCCCCGACAGAGGTTCGCTTTGACTTCTCTGGTGGTGGCGGAGGGAAGTTCATGACGGAGGGCCTGCAGAAGCCCCTTGTTAAGTCCGACGATGCCGCTCCCACTGAGGGGTGCGGTCCTTTCGAGTTCATCGGCACCACGGCGGAAAGCGTCACCATTGGTGCCTACAGCGAGTACTTCCATGGCAGACCCTATCTTGACACCATAGAATTCAAGGTCTATCAAGACATCGATGCGGCGGCAAATGCGCTAATCAATGGGACCGTTGATTTCATAGGCTGGACCCTCGCTCCTACTGATACGACCGATGCCAGATATGAGAACAAGAGTATAATGACTGAAGCAGAAGTAGGAAAGCTCGCGATTTCCTACACTTACGGACTTGAATACCTCTTCATTGGTTTCAATCCAATCGACGAGTTGGCAACCCCAGAACTTAGGAAGGCTCTGGCCATGGCCATAAACAAGGAGCTGTTCCTCTCTTTGGAGCCAAATACAATCATAGTCCACTCACCGATGAGTTCCCAAAATGAGCCCTGGTACAATCGATCCATAGTGAAGTATAATGCAGGGTCATTCCTCAATCCTGCTGGAGAAACTGACACCAACTATGTGCCCAGCCTTCTCGAACTTGAAAGGCTGAACTATAGTGACAGGGACGGAGATGGATGGAGAGAAAAACCAGATGGCAGTGCACTTCAGATGACAATGTTAGGACCCTCAATTGCAGAGGACATAACGAAATCCAACATAGCAATCGCTTACAGTGGACTCCTCAATAGGCTCGGGCTTAGCGTCTCCCTAAACACAACGGCCACGGATCCCTCTGGCTTTGACATCTACCTAGCAATGGAAAGGCTTCCCCTCGAGCCCGCTACCATTAGGGAAATTCCTATGCTTGCTGATTACAGCGATCCTGAGATAACGGCGGCACTCGATGCGGCGGATGATGCAATAGACATGGCAACCAGGCAGACATACGTTCATCAAGCCCTCGGGCTCATCTCAGAGAAAGTTCTGTTTGCTCCCGTCCTTTCGTACGATGCAATCGAGGCCTACAACAGAACGGTCTATGGGGGCTGGGTAGACATGGCTGGAGGAATAAACAACTTCTGGTCTTTCACAAACCTCCACAAGATACAAGTGGGCCCGCTCGTGCTAAAAACGCTGTCTACATCCGAGTCTTCCGTGGAATCTGGTGGCAACGTCACTGTGACTGTGCTTGTGCTTGACGAAAGTGAATCAAGTGTGGAAGGGGTGAATGTCGAACTCTCTGCTGATATCGGGATCTTCGAATCTCCGAGTGGGACGACGGATTCACTGGGCGTTTTCGAAACCAAATACGTTGCTCCAGACGTCTCGGATTCAACAGATGTTGAGATTGAGGCAACAGTATTCCTGCAGACATACGAAGGAGCCTCAGACAGTATCAAGCTAACAGTGCATCCAGCTGTCAATCCCCTTGATGTCGATGTCACTGGAACGGCACCAATAATCAACTCTGGTGAGACAACGACAGTCACGGTAGTCATAACGGATAAGGACCTACTTCCCGTTGCCAATTGCACAGTTCACATGTCTGTGGATTTGGCGGGCACAACACTTGGAACGCTCACAGAGGTATCTGATGGAGAATGGTCGGCTTCCTTCACCGGAAACGTCACGACCGACACGAACTTCAGGGTTACGGTGACAGCAGAAAAGGAGGGATACCAGGAAGGAAGCGGATTCGCAAACATCGCCGTGAGGGGCTGGGGCGGTGTTGTGCCAAAAGAAGTAGTCACGACCGAACCTATTCCCGATATCGGCACATTCGCAGTAGTTGCGGTCACCCTACTGGCAGTTCTAGTGATAGCATCTTTCAGAAGAAGGGAGAAGTAGTCTCCCATCTTTTTTCTTTTTTACACAACAAATATATTCCAAAAACCAATCCTTTCCATGTGCTAGTAGCAATCACAGGCACCCCTGGAGTTGGCAAGAGTTCGGCATGCAAAATCCTAGAGAAGAGAGGATACAGGGTTCTCAACCTCAACAGGATTGCTCTCGAACGAGGTCTTATCCAAGGGAGGGATGAAGTTAGAGACGCAACAATAATTGACACCTATCAAATGAATACCCTCGTCAAGTCTCTTGGGAGCGATTTGATGTTTCTTGATGGGCACATATCCCATCTTTTGGATGTTGATGTCTCGATTGTTCTGAGATGCAATCCTAACAGGCTGAGGGAGCGACTCGCTTCTTTAGGGTGGAGTGATCGAAAGATTTCAGAAAATGTGGAAGCAGAGGCTATAGACTATATCCTGGTCGAGTCCCTTGAAATGGGTCGCAAGACCTTTGAAATCGATACAACAGATGAAGGACCAGAGGCTGTCGCAAGGAGCATCCTGAGCATAGTCGACGGAAAAGTCTCAGATTTTCAGACGGGAAGTGTTGACTGGAGTGAGGTGATCCTGGGGTGGTACTAGACGCGAAGAGAGACAGAGCAGATTTCGTCCTCCTCCCGTTGGCCAGAAAGATGAGGAACATTAGTCCGAACACCCTTACCCTCTATGCATTCCTTTGCGCTGTTCTCGCTGGGTTGTTCTTCTTCATGCATGAACCAGAGAACTTGCGTCCTGCCTATATGTTTGTGGCCCTCGTCTTCCTCTGTTCCAATGCGCTTTTCGATGCACTGGATGGACGCGTTGCGAAGCTCTGGAAGAAAGAGACGAAGCGGGGTGACTTCCTCGATCATTTCTTGGACAGATATGCCGACATCTTTATGATTGGCGGGATAGCGCTCTCCCCGTACTGTGATGTATTCATAGGATTTCTCGCCCTTCTTGGCGTGCTGATGACTAGCTATATGGGCACTCAAGCAGAGGCAACGGGCGCTGGAAGGATATATGCGGGAATTATGGGCAGGGCTGACAGACTTGTCATACTCGTAGTCGCTGTCGTTATTCAGATCGTTTTTCTGTCGATAGGCACCTTCAGAATAGGGATTGAGGGCTATTTCGGCTTCACCATTCTGGAATACACGATGATTATCTTCGCCATTCTCGGCCATGCAACAGCTATGCAGAGAGCCGTTCTAGCTTGGAAGAGAATCTAGCTCCTCTTCTTACCCTTAATGCGATAATAGCTTAGGGGATGCTTTACCTTCTTGCAGAGCTCATCAGGGCCAGGACAGAGTCCGTAGGACTGCATTGTGCTGCATTCCGGTGGCGTATACTCAGTTCCAGAGATTTCACCACTTATGTGGCCTATTTGATATTTTGTCTTGCCCTCCTGAAAATCAGGAGAAAGCGAGTAGAGCTTGAAGATATCGTCAGATGAGAGGCCAATGTTGTGAAGAAAAGCGGTCAGAGCAAATCTTCCGGTATGTGGGATGTGCTTTCCCAGCTGAACAGCACGGATAAGGTCCCGCATGCAGGGGGGTACCCGCGTGATCCTAATCCTTCCCATATCCTCCATCTTGTACTTCTCTTTCTTCTTCTCTGTAAGGTCCCTTATTTCCTCTATCTGGTCTCCAAGTGCACTCAGTATCTGGTCATTCACGGCGAGGGGAAGTTCAGATTCCGTTTTTCTTTGTATGGCTTCTTTGATGATTCTTAGAAACCTTGCGCGGCTGAGTTGAACATATCCATTTCTGAGTCGTTGATTGACGAGCTTCCAGTCCTTGCTCTTCATCTGCGCGGAATACCTTAGGTAGTCAGAAAAATGAAGGAAGACCGGCCCATCCATCTCGAAGTCCATTCTCAAATCATTTGCCACTTGTGAAATGAAATCATTCTCCATAGAGGGCAATTCTCTCGTTGCTCTCTCAGCCTCTGCAAACGAATACCTACGTATGAGATAGGCATCACCAACACCAGAAACAATCATTCTGGCGATTGGATAGGAAAGAAGCTCCCGCCAATAGTCAGCTTCTGTAAGGATTTTCCCTTCAAAAATTAGGCCTTCTTCCAAGGCCTGCCTCACTCTTTCCGCTCCCTGAAGTCTGGACTCCTCATATGCGGGATGCAGAAGGAGGTCCTCCAGAGACGGTCCTTCTTCCCTAATGAGCTCTGAGGCATACCTAAGGAAGGGATACCTCGCCAATGTTCGAAGATCCACGTTCTTAGTACGTCCTCCAATCATAAATAACTTGTTTTGGGAGGCGAGTGAAAGTGAGTATGTGCGTAGCCAGATGAGGGGGCGATAGATGAGGATTCCACGAGCTAAAATGACTTATACGGACGTGTTCTTCTGAGTGAAGAATTCTATGTTACACATCGAAGGAAATAACAAGAGTCATGAGGTGATTCTCTACGCGCTGAGTGCTCCGTCCGCGGCTATCTCTGTGCTAGGAAATACCCACCAAATGTGTGCCCTATTTGCAAGGCCCCCCGCGAGAGATTCGAGAAATTTCCTTTGGCATAGGAGAACGCATTTTGCATTCTAGTCGTCCCTCAAATTGTCAACAAAGAGCCGTTGGGGGGGATTGAACCCCCGACCTACACCTTACCAAGGTGTCGCTATACCGCTAAGCCACAACGGCACAACTTCTGCTATCTTTTTCTCGTTATCAGCTATGCCATATTTAAGTACTGGTTCCCTGTTCTAAGCGGTAATGAAGAGAGAGATAACCAGTTTCGATATCATGGCAATGTCTGCCGAGCTCCAAAAGCTCATTGGTGGCTATATCGATAAGATATACCAGCCTAAGACAAATCACTTTCATTTCAGATTCAACGTTCCTGGTAGCGGCAAGGAAAACTTGATTGTCGAGGTGGGAAAGTGGGTTTACCTGGATCCCGCTGCGGAACCTTCCGGGAAAGCCCTCTCATATGGTATGTTCTTGAGGAAGTATCTCACAAATGGAAGGGTCCTTCGCATCCAGCAACATAGATTCGATAGAGTAGTTGAAGTTGTTATTGATAGAAGAGATGTGTTTCATCTAATCTTTGAGATGTTCGGCAAGGGCAACATCATTCTCGTAAAGGATGGAATAATACTTCAGCCCCTCCATTCGAGGTCTTGGAGTGAGAGAGAACTGCGGGCACATAGGGAATATCGCTACCCGCCAGAAAGGGTGGACGCACCGAGGTTGAGCAAAGAGGAGATTCTCTCCATTATTTCCTCTTCGGAGAGGGATGCTGTCAGAGCCTTGGCGGTTGACCTGAACCTTGGAGGCCTGTATGCCGAAGAGATATGTCTTCGGGCAGGCGTGGAAAAGAATACCCCTGCGAGGGATTTGGATGAGGAGGTTCTGGAATCTCTGCTGTCATCCTTAGCTGAGCTTATGGATGAGATTTCACATCCGAGCCCGATAATCGTCTTCGACAACAATATTCCCACCGATGTTGTCCCAATCAAACTGAAAAGGTACGAGAATCTCAAACAAGAAGGGAGGGACACCTTCAGTGAGGCCTTACTTGAGTATATCAGAAGTCAGCCAAAGGAAGTCAAAGATGAGCGGGTCGGGAAACTGGAAAGAAGAAAAAGGCAGCAGGAAGAGGCTTTGCAGAAGCACGGAGAGAAGGCAAGAAAATCACATGAACTTGCAGAGTTCTTCTACACCCACTATGAGTTAATCGATCGAGCTATCCGGACCATACGTTCGGGCGAGGCTCCGAGTGGAATTCATGTCGTCTCGAAAGATCCGAAAAGAAAGACCGCCATTCTCAAGATCGAGGATAGAGAAATCGAAATTCAATATGATGAGGGCTTGAACGCGAACGCTCAGAGATACTATGAAAGGGAAAAGGCGGCGAGGTCAAAAATTCAAAGTCTTGAGATTGCTATTGAGGAGACAGAGAGAGAACTCGCACTTGTGGAGGAAAAGGAGAAGAAGAGGATAGAGAAACGAGTACCAACCAAGAAACTGTGGCTCGACAGATTCCGATGGTTTCTCTCAAGCGAAGGCTTTCTTGTCTTGGGAGGAAGAGATGCCAAGAGCAATGAAAAGGTCGTCAAAAAGCATCTCGAGCCAGGCGATAGATATGTCCATGCTGAGATCTCAGGTGCCCCCAGTGTTGTGATAAAAAAGGGTTCTCAGGCGAGTGAGGATACGCTCAGAGAGGCTTGTCAGTTCGCCCTCTGTTTCTCTAAGGCATGGTCGAAGGGTATGGCATCAGGATCGGCCTACTGGGTCACTCCCGAACAAGTGAGCAAGCGGGCGGAGAGTGGGGAGTATCTTCCAAAAGGAGGATTCATGGTTAGGGGGAAGAGGAACTACTGTCACAAGCTTCCTCTCGAGGTCGCTGTTGGAGAAATCAGCTATGAGGGAACAAGGAAGATCGTCTGTGCACCGCTAGAGGCGCTCAGCAGATACTCAAAAACAACGATTATTTTCAGGCCTGGGAAGGGGAACCCGAACAAAGTGGCAAAGGATTTAGGCGACGTTTTTGACGTTCCTATGGAAGAGGTCTTGAGGGTACTCCCACCTGGTGGCTTGGAGAAAGGCGAGCCTCCACGGCGTAAAGCTTAATATCTCCTCACGTACATATTGGGAGAGATGCATCCAAAGCTGACAGTAATAGGCCTGTTTATCTTACTTGCAGGTTTGTTCGCAGTGATAGGCTGGGTCCTTGGCGGCTTCTTCGCTGGCGGAAACTGGATACTCGGTGCAATGTTCTTTCTGATTCTAGCGGGGATATTCAACGCGATAAGCTACTTCTACAGCTCCAAAATCATCCTGTGGTCATACAAGGCCAGGATATTGAAAGAGCAGGAGTTTCCGTGGTTGCATGATACGGTTTCCAAGATTGCAGAAAAGGCTGGGGTTCCCAAGCCCAAGGTCGCAATCATTCCCACAAAAACACCCAATGCCTTCGCTACTGGGAGAAACCCAAAAAACGCGGTAGTTGCTGTCACGGAGGGGATAATGGATGCACTCTCAAGGACGGAGCTTGAGGGCGTCCTGGCGCACGAGATGGCTCACGTGAAGGACAGGGATATTCTGGTTATGACTGTTGCCGCCACGATGGCGGGTGCGATCGCCTTTATGGCTAGAATGTTCTGGTTCAACGCTCTTTTCGGGAGAGGAGGGCGCGGACAGGGCAACTGGATAATCCTCCTCATCGTAGCAATAACTGCTCCTATCGCAGCGATGCTCATTCACTTCGCAATTTCAAGAAGCAGGGAGTACAAGGCTGATAGGGTGGGAAGCTTGACCATCAAGAAACCGCTCGCACTTGCAAGTGCCCTGGACAAGCTTGAAAGAGCAAACAAAAGAAAGCCCATCGATAGGGGGAATCCTGCGTCCTCATCGCTCTTCATCGTTAATCCATTCAGGGGAGGCGGACTCGCATCGATCTTTTCAACGCATCCTCCTACCAAGGAGAGAATAAAGCGTCTGAAAGATCTCGCCAAGGAGATCTAGAGAATTCTGAGGAAATTTTCTATTTCCCACTTCGTGACTTGGGTCCTGTACTTGTCCCACTCCTCCCTTTTTATGTATAGAAAGTGGGTCATTATATGAGCGCCAAGGGTCTCCCTCATCAGTTCGCTGCCCTCAAGCTCGTTTAGCGCTTCCTCCAGGCTTACAGGCAGAGACCCTATACCTAGTCTCTTCCTCTCCTTAGAAGGGAGTTTGAAGATGTCCACCTCGACAGGATCTGGAGGTTCGATTTTCCTCTCAACTCCATGAAAGCCCGCCGCGAGCATAACTGCATACTGCAAGTAAGGATTGCCTGCAGGATCGGGATTTCTGACCTCTATTCTTGTCTTCATCTCTCTGTCCGGTGGAACGCGTATGAGCGCGCTCCGATTCCTATTGGCCCAGGAGATGTGAACAGGAGCCTCATATCCTGGAACGAGCCTCTTATAGGAATTTGCCCAGGAAGCTAGGATTGCACATGTCTCCCGCGCATGTGCAAGAGCCCCACCAATGAACCACCTCGCTACATCGCTAAGCTGATATTCACCGTCGGGATCGTAGAATGCATTCTTTCCATCCATCGTTGTAAGGGACTGATGAGTGTGCATTCCACTTCCATTGATTCCGAATATTGGCTTGGGCATGAACGTTGCGTGAAGCCCGTGTTCCAGAGAAACTGTCCTTATGGCGTTCTTGAGGGTCAGGACCCTGTCCGCTGAGGTCGTTGCATCGGTGAACCTCAAATCTATCTCATGCTGACCCGGAGCGACTTCATGGTGTGATGCTTCCACCTCGAATCCTAGGGCATTAAGTAAATGAGTGGTTTTCTTCCGGACCATGTCGCCCTCGTCGAGAGGAAGCAGATCAAAGTATCCTCCAGCGTCACACGGAGTTGTCGTGGGGTTACCGTCTTCATCTGTCTTGAAGAGAAAAAACTCATACTCTGGACCCGTGTTGAAGACATATCCTTTGTCGAAAGCCTTTTTCATCATCAGCTCCAATATATACCTTGGGTCCCCACTGAATCTCTCACCTCCTGCCTCGTGAATGTTGCACACTAGACCTGCGCACTTCGTATCGCCCGAGGTCCATGGAAGTATGCGAAATGTGGACATGTCAGGAATGGCCCTCATATCAGATTCCTCGATTGTCGCATAGCCAACAATGGAAGATCCATCAAATATGACGCCATCATCCAAGGCCTTCTCCAGCTGATTACTCGGGAGTGTGATGTTCTTGACGACTCCCAAGATATCCACAAACTGCATCAGAACGAATTTGACGCCCTCTTTCTCCACCTTCTTCAATATCACATCCTTCTGTTCTTCAGACAAAACCCGCCCTCCTCTTTAGGGAATTGGGAATGAGGAGGAGTATGTGGAGAGGAATATATAAACTATCAGAGAACGCTTATCAAGACATCCCCCAATCCGTATGCTCATAGAGCGCAAGTTGAGAAAAGAAGTGGTGGAAGCGCTCCTCTGTTGATAAGAGAAGTACCTATTCGATATCCATCACAACGACATCTTTGATAGCCTTCATCCCAGTAAAGGGCAGAACAATTCTTCCCTGTGGATCCGTTTTGAAGAGACGAGTTTCAATCTCCTCAGCTGGAATCACGAGAACATCGTGCAACTTCCCGGTATTGGTATCTATGATGAAATTCTCTATCATGCCAAGGATTTGACCATCGTTTGTCATAACAGTCTTTCCCCTCAACTCCGTTGCAAATTTCTTCATCCCACACCTCCTAGGGCTTAAGCCTTTCCTATATCTACCTCCTAATATTTAGCATTAGAGGATGGCCAACGCGGGAATGACACCTATCGGAACATCGATTGAATGTCTTGCCTCTCTTTCTTTGTCATCGCTCCCTTTTCAAGCACTTCTCCAACCAATTTGTAGAATTCCATTGTCTCCTTATCGACAGAAGGACGGACGGTCATCAAGGCTTCTTCGAACTCCTCCATTGTTACCGCTGAGGTGTTCGGATCTTTTCTGAGTGCATTAAGTCCCGCTTCTTTGCAGAGAGACTCTATGTCAGCACCAGAGAAGTTCTCTGTCCTATCGGCCAATGTCTCGAGGTCCACATCTTTCAATGGCATCTCTCGCGTATGGACTTTGAATATCTCAAGGCGCGCATCCCTGTCCGGAACGGGAATCAGAACGAGTCTACCAAACCTTCCCGCCCGAAGAAGCGCTGGGTCCACGATGTCAGGTCGATTCGTTGCGCCAACAACGACAACGCCTTCAAGGGATTCCAGACCGTCTATGGAAGTGAGCAACTGGTTGACAAGTCTCTCTGTGACTCCAGAATCCGCCATTGATGTTCCTCGTCGGGGAGCAATAGCATCAATTTCATCGAGGAAGACAATTGCAGGGGCAACCTGCTTTGCTTTCTTGAAAATCTGCCTGACGGCCTTTTCACTTTCGCCTACCCACTTGGACATGACCTCAGGACCCTTGATTGAGATAAAATTGGCCTGGGACTCGTTCGCCACCGCCTTTGCAAGCAAAGTCTTCCCGCAGCCGGGAGGACCGTAGAGAAGTATCCCACGAGGAGGAGTGATTGCCATTCTGTTGAACATCTCGGGGTCCTTGAGTGGAAGCTCTATCGTCTCCCTCAATACCTCCTTAACGTCTTCCAAGCCGCCAACATCCTCCCACGTAATCTTTGGAATCTCCACCAAAACCTCCCTCATCGCACTGGGCTCTACTTCCTTGAGGGCTTCTTTGAAGTCGTCCTTGATAACCTTCATCTTTTCCAGAACCTCGGGAGGAATTGGCTTTTCGAGGTCTATTTCTGGAAGATACCTCCTCAGGGCCTTCATCGCTGCTTCTCTTGCCAGTGCTGCCAGGTCCGCTCCGACGAACCCGTAGGTGATATCGGCTAGACCGGTGAGAATGGCATCCCTTTCCTCGTCCGAACCCTCTATGGGCATACCACGAGTGTGAATCTGCAGAATCTCCTTCCTTCCTTTTCTATCTGGAACCCCTATCTCGATTTCTCTATCAAATCTGCCTGGCCTCCTCAGCGCCGGATCAATGGCCTCCTCTCTGTTAGTGGCTGCAATGACTATCACATTTCCTCTGCCACTCAACCCGTCCATCGATGTCAGAAGCTGAGCGACGACCCTTCTTTCGACTTCACCCGTGACTTCTTCTCTCTTCGGGGCAATCGAATCCAGCTCATCGATGAAAAGAACAGATGGCGCGTTTTTCTCTGCCTCTTCAAACTTCTCTCTCAGCCTCTCCTCGCTCTGGCCGTAGTATTTTGACATGATTTCAGGACCCTGAATCGAGGAGAAGTGGGCGCCTGCCTCATTGGCCACTGCCTTGGCAATCATCGTCTTTCCGGTTCCGGGAGGTCCATAGAGAAGCACCCCTTTCGGAGGGTCGATTCCGAGTCTCTCGAAGAGTTCGGCGTGCTTCAGTGGTAGCTCAATCATCTCCCTCACCCTCAGGAGTTCCTCCTGGAGCCCGCCTATATCATCGTACGTTACCGTCGGAGCCACCATTTCAGCTTCGGAAACAGGTTCTTCCTTAATCTCGACAAACGTATCATCCGTTATCTGGACGATACCGCGAGGAACACCCTTAACAACCATGAACGGAAGGGCACCCCCCATCAGAGCAATGCCTGGCACAATGACGACATCACCCTTTGTCACGGGCCGCTTAAGAAGTCCTCTCTTGACAAAGCTCTCAATGCCTTCGCCAAAACTAATCCTGTGTCCCTCGGATATTATGGGGGCGATCATGACCCTCTCTGCGGGTTGCACGTCAGCCTTGGCAACTTCCACCCTGTCACCTATGGAAACTCCAGCGTTCTTTCGGACTAGACCATCAATACGAACTATGCCCTTACCCTCGTCTTCCTGCATAACACGGAACAGCTTGGCCCCTGTCCTCTTCTTTCCGACTATTTCGACAATCTCTCCAACATCTATGCCGAGAGCCGCTCTAGTTTGAGTGTCAACCCTCGCTCTTCCCAATCCAACGTCTGATTGGGGGGCCTCGGCAACCTTCAACATAACCTTTTCTGGCATATCTTTCTTGATAGAACAAGCTTGGTTATAAACCTTATCTTGAGAATATCAGTGAAGGAGCGGGTAACCTGAAGGATTCTAGGTCTTCTTTAATCTCTCTTGCCTCTGCAACGCCTCTGCTAACGTGATCTTTCCAATCGCGACTTCTCTTGCCAAGTCGGTCGAGATTGTGATTCTGTTCTCACTCGCAATCCTGCTTTGCCTCTGAATCTCCCTGAGCTGTTTGGCTGTGGGAACAACACGGAGTTTTTCTCTAATGCGGTTTCCCTTGGAGGCAGCTATCTGTTTGGCAGATTCCAAGTCCGACTTCCCGGTTTTTCTCGTCGTTCCCTTTTCATCAACTATTTCAACCAGGTAGTTCTGGTCAAGAAGGGAATTGATTATCCTGTTCCTATTTAGCGGGTCTCCATGTCCGATCCTAATTCTCGAATCACGAGGTGCATATATCCTAACTAGTTTCCCAACCAATTCAACGACATGTTCTGGTGATTCGGCAGTGCGGGTCTCAAGAATCTCTCCGTCCCCGACAGCTACGAGGCCTGGCTTTGGTCCTGGATCTATCCCTATCGTCAACCAACTAAACTCTGTCTTTCCCGCCAATATGCAGAGCGCCTTTCCAATCGCTTCCTCAATCGATTCGGAAGCGACCTTAGGCTCGAAATCAATATCGTCTATCTCATTGCTCGATGTGAGTACGACTCCAACCCGCTCGGGGATCTCCTCTCCCACAGAAATGCCAACAAAAGGTACTCCTTTGGCTTTCAGGAATTCTCGAGCTTCATGAAAAAATCTGAAGTCTCTAGTGTAGACGCCTATCAGCTTTCGCACGTTGAAGTTGATGGCTGTGGCTATAGATAACGATTTTGGGGAGGTAGCTGTCGCTCATCCCTTGCTATGTGTTCGATGCCCCTAGGGATACGAGGGAAGCATACCAGTTATCAACGAAACCATAACCTCGTAGTATATGATTGCAAGATAGAACGATAGTATGAATGCTGCTAGAACAACGAGAGCGGCTCGAACCCAGTGATGAATATCGCTCCTCATAACGGCCGCAAGCACTAGGAAGACGACGAGTAGGAACATAGCAACATCCAACAATATGAGAGATACGGTTCCCATATTCTTTATGAGCTCAGCATCGTCCAAGAATCTCGTAGAGTGTGCTATTATTGCACTGACCAAAATGAGGATGCCGGCTAGCATCACCATTGCAATGATGAGGCCGTTGCTGATGATTTCCTCACGTTTTTTCCTTGGCTTGACTGGAGGGGCGTAGGCTGGTGGTGGGACTTGCTGTGGATATCCTTCCGGGGCTGGCGGCGGTGCCGTCCCTGGTGGCGGTTGATAAGTCATGTTGGCCCTCCATTCGCAATAGAATTCTGGTATTAAAATGTTTTTCGAGAATTAAAATTGCCTGGCTTGCTCATGCCAAAGTTTTTCTAGCGGGTCTAACAATCCAAATTCGTGATATTTGGACCGAGAAAGACCGGAACTTGCGAAGTATGCGAGAACAGATCGAGAATCGTATCCTCCTTTCTGGGTGTGTGTAGAGAGTGCATAATTGAAGGAAGAGGAAAGGAGAGAATTGCTGAGGCCCACAGAAGAAGTAAGGCTCGATTTGACCTTCCTCTCGAAATCCCGATGGAGGGTAAGTCATGTGGCCACTGCGTCAACAGGTGCAAGATACCCATCGGGGAAAGGGGCTTCTGTGGAATACGAGGAAATATTGACGAGGAGGTTAGAGCCCTTGTTGATGGAGCAGTGGCTGAATGGTATTATGATCCACTCCCGACAAACTGCGTAGCAACCTTCGTTTGTCCCGGCGGGACTGGAGCTGGCTATCCGAAATTCGCCCACGCGAAGGGTCCTGAGTATGGCTTCAAGAATCTCGCAGTCTTCTATGGTGCTTGTTCCTATGATTGTCTCTTTTGCCAGAACTGGACATATAGGTCTTTGACTCGCGATCAAAAACCCGTCATATCGGCCAAGACCCTTGCCTCAAAGGTCGACAAAAAGACATCCTGCATATGCTATTTCGGAGGAGACCCAACCCCGCAAATAGAGCACGCAATTCGCACTTCGAGAATCGCTTTGGAGCGGGATGCGATAACGAGAATATGCTTTGAGACAAATGGCTCAATGTCGAGACGCTATCTCAGGGAAGTCGCCGAACTCTCATACGATAGCGGAGGCTGCATGAAATTTGATCTGAAAACCTGGAATGAGGGTCTCAATGTTGCGTTGTGCGGGACTAGCAACAAAAACACGCTCAAGAATTTCAAATGGCTTGTCAATTACGAAAAGGAGAGAGGAGAGAGAGGTTTTCCTTTTCTCATCGCCAGTACATTGATGATTCCTGGCTATGTTGGGTCGGACGAAGTGAAGAAGATTGCTTCCTTTCTGGCTGGGCTCAACCCAGATATTCCGTACTCTCTTCTCGCCTTTTATGGTGCCTATGAAATGATGGATATTCCCACTACTTCTAGAAAAATCGCCGATGAATGCTATTTGGCGGCAAAGAACTCCGGACTCTCCAACGTTAACATCGGAAACATCCATCTTCTTTGGTGAGGTCTATTTTTTCCTCTTGAAAAACCCTCGCGATAATGTGTAGTCTCCCGCCAGCTTCTGGAAGGCCTCCAAGAGTTTTCTCTGTTCTGATGTGAGCTTACCAGGTACCGCAACGACTACTTGAACTAGCTGATCTCCCCGGCCATATCCATCAATGCGGGGCAGGCCCTTTCCTCTTAGGCGGAATGTCGTGTGAGTCTGAGTCCCGCTCGGAATCTTCAACTCGGCCTTCCCATTCAACGTTGGCACTCTAATCTTAGCCCCCAGGGCTGCCTGCGAAAAGGTTATGGGAACTTGCACCCAGAGGTCATCCCCCTCCCTCTCAAAGATCTCATGAGGCTTCAAATGCACAACGACATAGAGATTCCCGGGAGCCGCTCCATGATCCCCCGCCTCACCCTCCCCTGGGACTTTGAGCCTGAGGCCCGTATACGCGCCTTTCGGAATGTTGATGTCAATCGAACTCGTTTTATGAGCCAACCCGCTTCCGCCACACTCCTTGCATTTCCTCTCAAAAACCGATCCGGATCCATTGCATCGCTGACATGTCGTTATCCTTATGAACTGACTGAAACCTTGCCTCGAGACATTCTGAATTTGACCCGAACCATTGCATAGGCTGCACGTTCTAGTCTTCCCGCTTTCTGCCCCTGTTCCCTTGCACTCACCGCATTTGGTTGTGTGAGGAACCCTCAGATTCTTGGTAACTCCACTCAACACATCCTCCAAATCGATTTCCACATCTATTCTGAGGTCCCGGCCCCTCCGTGGCCCTCTTCTCACCCGTCGCCCGCCAAAGAAACTGTCGAATATGCCTTCACCAAAAAAATCCCTAAAGAGGTCCCTTCCAAAAATGTCTTCTATATCATTAAAATGCGTGAAATCTGACCAGCTAAATCCGCCTCTGGTGAATTGGGATTCTACTCCTGCGAAGCCAAACTGATCATATGCCAGCCTCTTTTGCTCATCCGCGAGGACCTCGTAAGCTTCCGATATTTCCTTAAACTTTTCCTCTGCGGCCTTGGGGTTGTCCTTGTTCATGTCTGGATGATATTTCTTTGCGAGTCTTCTATAAGCTCTCTTGATCTCCTCTTTGGGTGCTGACCTATCGACCCCGAGAACCTCGTAATAGTCTCTCTTGGCCACGGTTTACATAAGAACGGCCAAAATATTAAACCTTATTCTTCGTCCACAACCCTGTAGTCAGCGTCCACCACATTGTCCGCTTCTTCTTTCTTTTCATCCTCGGGAGGTGTCTCAGCAGATGTGGCTTGTTGAGCCGCCGCCTGTTGATATACCTCCGCACCAATCTTCTGGGATTCCTCGATCAGTTTCTGCGTTTTGGACTTGATCTCGGAGATATCATCCCCTTCGAGGGCCTTCTTGAGATCCTCTACAGCAGCTTGAACGGCCTTCTTTGTGTCCTCACTCAGCTTGTCGCCCATCTCCTTGAGCGTCTTCTCGGTCGCATATATGAGTGAATCGGCCTGATTCCTGGCCTCGACTGCTTCCCTCTTCTTCACATCCTCCTCAGCGTATTTCTCGGCTTCCTTCATCGCTCTATCGATTTCCTCCTGCGAAAGCTTTGTGCTTGCGGTTATGGTTATCTTCTGCTCCCTTCCAGTTCCGAGGTCCTTCGCTGAGACATTAAGGATGCCGTTAGCATCAATGTCGAATGAAACCTCAATCTGCGGAATGCCTCTTGGAGCGGGAGGTATACCCACAAGATGGAATCTTCCCAGTGTGGTATTGTCGACTGCCATTTCCCTCTCTCCCTGAAGAACATGGATTTCTACGCTCGGTTGTCCGTCGGCGGCCGTCGTGAATATTTGTGTTTTCTTCGTCGGAATGGTCGTGTTTCGATCTACTAATCGTGTTGTAATGCCACCGAGGGTCTCCACTCCGAGAGAGAGGGGAGTAACATCTAGGAGAACGAGGTCCTTGACTTCGCCCGCGAGAACTCCAGCCTGTATGGCTGCTCCCATAGCAACACACTGCATGGGATCCACTCCCCTTTCCGCCTTCTTACCCAGGATTTTCTCAAATCTCTCACGGACGATTGGCATTCTCGTTGGACCGCCCACAAGAATGACCTTGCCGATCTCCCCTAACTTCAGCTTTGCATCACTGAGAGCCTGATGAATGGGATTCTCACATCTCTTAAGAATAGGTTCCACCAGCTCTTCTAGTTTGGCACGCGTTAGTTTCATCTCCAAATGCCTGGGCTGGTCATCTTTCTGAGCGATGAAAGGAAGATTTATCGTTGTTGAGAGAGTGCTACTCAATTCTATCTTGGCCCTCTCACACGCATCGCGAATCCTTTGCATGGCATTTCTGTCATCAGACAAATCAATGCCCTCCTTTTCCTTGAATTCCTTCAGAACCCAATCTATCAACTCGTTGTCCATATCAGTTCCGCCAAGATGGGTATCCCCGCTTGTTGCCACCACCTCGAAAACGCCTTCACCCATCTCCATAACTGTCACATCAAACGTTCCTCCACCGAGGTCCAGAACTAGAAGTTTCTGTTCTTGAGCCTTATCGAGTCCGTAGGCAAGAGAAGCAGCTGTGGGCTCGTTTATCAGCCTCAGCACATCCAAACCTGCGATCTTTCCTGCATCCTTTGTAGCTGTCCTCTGATTGTCATTGAAATATGCAGGAACAGTTATGACTGCCCGCTTGACCTCCTCGCCAAGAAAGGCTTCAGAATCTGTCTTGATTTTCTGGAGTATCATCGCTGAGATCTCTTGTGCTGTGAACTCTTTATCATCGATTTTGACGCTGTAATCGGTCCCCATCTTCCTCTTGATTCTCATTATTGTCCGTTCAGGATTGAGAACCGCCTGTCTCTTGGCGGGTTCACCGACGATTCTCTCGCCCTCCTTCGTGAAGGCTACGACAGAGGGAAACATCTTTCCACCGAAGGTACTTCCCTCCGCACTAGGTATGATTTTGGGCCTTCCTGCTTCCAAATATGCTGCTTCCGAGTTTGTTGTTCCCAAATCAATACCGATGATTTTCGCCATCCTCATTCCTCCGTATTCTTAACGGCAACGACCCTAGACGGCCTAATTACCCGATGATTGTAAACATATCCTTTTTGGACAACTTCCGCCACAGTGTTGTCTTCAACCGAATCATCTGAGATTGTATGAACAACCTCATGCTTATATGGGTCCACGATCTCTCCCAGGCATTCAATTTCTTCGAGTCCCTCACTCTTAAGTAGCTCAAGAAGATTACTCCTTATCATCTCAACGCCCTGGCTAGCCTCACCCTCGCTATTCTTTAACGACTCGACCGCGGAATCCAAGTCATCCAATATTGGGAGAAGCTTTTCAAATAGTTGTCGATTCGCATATCTTGTGAATTCTTCTCTTTCCTTATCGGCCCGCTTCTTGAAGTTCTCGAGCTCGGCTTGAAGATATACCAGCTTTGAGTGCCAATCATGAGCTTCCTCTTTTTGCTTTTTCAGATCTTTCTTGAGCTTTCTGATTTTCGACTGCAGAGTCTTCGTAGTCTGCTTCCTGGTCTTCTTAGTCGGATTCGGCATCGAAGCTACTCCCTATCGTAGTTGAGCCGGTTGACTTTGCTCGAAACGGGAGGCTAGAACTCTTCCTCTTCTCCACCGGGTCCTTCACCAGGTGGCGTTGGTTCTACTCCCTTCGATGCGATAACATCATCGATTCTCAGAATCATTACTGCGGCATCTGTTGCTGACTGGATTGCCTGCGTCCCAACGCGTATTGGCTCAAGGACGCTCCCTCTCCTCATATCCGACAGCTTCCCAGTAAAGACATTTACCCCGGTTGTCTTCTTTCCTTTCTTGTGCTCTTTCCTGAGGTTTATCAGGGTATCTATCGGATCCATACCTGCGTTTTCTGCGAGTGTTCTTGGAATAACCTCCATAGCATCAGCAAAAGCATCGATGGCTATCTGTTCTCTTCCGCCAACGGAAGCGGCAAATTCCCTGAGTCCAAGCGCGATTTCCGTTGCCGCGGAACCTCCGCCAGTTATCATCTTTCCGTCCTCGATTGTAACACTCGAGACGCATACGGCGTCCTCAAAGGATCTCTCCAGTTCATCGACGACGTGTTCTGTTCCGCCTCTGAGAAGTACAGACACGGCCTTTGGGTTCTTGCACCCGGTGACGAATGTCATCTCATCGTCGCCTATCTTCTTCTCATAGACCTCACTCGCTGATCCCAGGTCTACCTTTCTCAGCTCGTCGATCTTCGAGATTATCGTCGCTCCGGTCGCCTTGGCCAATTTCTCCATGTCTGACTTCTTGACCCTGCGAACTGCATAGACTCCCTCTTTAGCTAGATAGTGCTGTGCCAAATCGTCAATGCCCTTCTGGCAGAAGAGGACGTTTGCCCCTGACTTATTGACCCTGTCCACCATGTCCTTCAGCATCCTTTCTTCTTCCTTTAGGAATGCCTGAAGTTGCGTCGGGTCTGTAATCTCAATCTTTGCGTCTATCTCCGTTTTCTTGACTTCCATGGCGGAATCGACTAGTGCAATCTTTGCCTTCTTCACATTCTTTGGCATGCCAGGATGTACTCTCTCCTTGTCCACGATTATTCCTGGAATCAGCTCGGTGTCGGCAATGCCCGCTCCCTGCTTCTTCACAACCTGGATATTGTCCTCATCAATTACATGCCTTCCGTCTTCGGCTTTTTCAGCAACCGTAGTGACTGCTTCAACCGCGATGTCGGCCAGAAGGTCCCTGTGCGATCCAACGGCCTTACTTATCATCGCCGTAGCCGCTATCTCCCTCAGCAGCTTCTTATCTCTTATGTTGACCCTCTTCGCAATCTTTGTCAGTATCTCGACCGACTTGTCAGCAGCCATCCTGTATCCGCCAGCTATTATTGTTGGGTGAACGTTCTGCTCTATCAGGTCTTCTGATTTCTTCAGCAGCTCGCCTGCAAGAATTACTGCGGTGGTTGTTCCGTCTCCGACTTCTTCATCTTGCGTCTTTGCTACTTCCACAACCATCTTCGCCGCCGGATGCTCTATGTCTATCTCTTTCAGTATTGTCACACCATCATTGGTGATGACAACATCTCCCATGCTATCCACCAGCATCTTGTCCATTCCTCGTGGTCCGAGGCTTGAACGAACTGCATCAGCGACGGCCTTGGCAGCGGCGATGTTGTTTACCTTCGCTCCTTTTCCCCTTTCTCTTCTCGTTCCTTCCTTCAACACCAATACAGGTGTCGTTCCTGTCATCATAATCTCTCACCTCCCGGTTGATATGTTCTTAATCGCTATGTTTGTTCTTCTATATAAACCTACTGAAAGTACACCCGGGCGGTGTAGAAAAGTCGGTGTATTGTCTCAAAATCGCCGAATTCTCGGATTTCTTGCTACTCTTTCAGTTTTATATTTCGAAATCTCTTATAATAATCGACTTCTGTCTCTACACTTCTTTTTCTACATGGCCGTACACCCGGGTGATGTAGAATCGTTGGTCTAAGTGGCCAAAGAGATACCTTTTGGACCTTGTTAGCTAGCAAAGCCAGCACCATGTCAAAGTTTCTAGGAGAAGGGGCAAAGGGACAGGATCGACTATCCATTCTACATCACCGTACACCCGGCAAGAACGCCCGCTACTGAATGGCTTCCACAAACACAGTCCATATCACCAATATGCAAAGGATTCGCCCCTTGAGGTTGCACCTCGACTGCAGGACTAAATAAAACTTTAAGGACGGAGTCGATTACTGAGAATGTGAAGAAGTTCCTATTCGAGGCAGCTGAGGAAGTCTACAAGACACTCAACTCATCCTTGCGAAAGAATTTCTCAGAAGAAGTGGGTCTTGGTGCAGACGGTACACCGACATCAAAAATTGATGAGATTGCTGAGAGCGTTATCATCAACAAGGTCGAACGGGAGGATGTCCCCCTGAACATATTGAGCGAAGAGGCAGATTTCATCGACAATGGATCGGATCTGACGCTCGTCCTAGATCCTGTAGACGGGACGTTCAATGCCTTGTTGGGGACGCCTTTCTACGCGATTTCCATGGCAATTGGCGAGAGCTGTCTCTCGAATGTTAGATACGGACTGGTCAAGAGTCTCTCCAACGGTGACGTATGCTATGCTGAAAAGGGCAAAGGTGCCTTCCAAAATGGCGGGAGAATAAGAACTGCTGTTTTCGACCCAGAAAAATCGCTATTCATCGTTTACATGGGGAAACTAGCAAGTCCACGCTCGTTTGAAATTGCCTCTAGGGCTAGACGAGCGCGTTCCTATGGTGCTGCCTCTCTCGAAATGTGCATGGTCGCCAGCGGTCAGGCCGATCTATACTATGTGGAGTGCGAGGCAATGTTAAGAATCATCGATATCGCCGCAGGCACACTTATCGTAAGAGAAGCTGGCGGGGAAGTTCTGGATATGGAGGGCAAGGAACTTGAGATGAAGTTCGACATTACCGAAAGATCAAACTTCATGGCCGTAGGAGATAAGAGGGTATTGGAGGTTCTGAGATGAAATTTGGGATTTTCTGCAGCACTGAGAAGGAGGGGAGAATCACCGTAGTTAGCCGCATCACAGAATATTTGAAGCCAGACCACGAAATATTGTTGGAGGAGAATCTTGCGAAAAAGATCGGATTGAAGGGGTCTCCTTTGGAGGATGTTGATACAGATGTTCTAATCACAATTGGGGGTGACGGCACAATCCTTTCCGCTCTTCAAAGAAATTCCTCTCCGATATTCGGGATAAATGCTGGTGTTCTGGGTTTCCTGACAGAGATTCAGGTCAACGAAATAGAAAGCGCCCTCGAGAGGATAATCAGAGGAGACTACGCGATTGACGAAAGGCTCAAATTGAAGGCTTCGGTGAATGGAAAAAGGGTTCCAGATTGCACGAATGAGGCGGTCCTCAATACGGCACACATAGCAAAGATGAGAGCCTTTGACATAGAGATCGATGGACAGCCCGCCGAGAGCATAAGAGCAGATGCGGTGATAATTGCAACACCTACAGGATCCACCTGCTACGCGATGAGTGCTGGCGGACCGATCATAGACCCAAGGGTCGAGGCTGTCGTCGTGGTTCCCATAGCCCCATTCAAGCTCTCGGCTAGACCGCTGATTGTTCCAGTACAGAGCGAGATTTCATTGAGAATCTCCGATCCAAAACCGTGCAAACTGGTCCTCGACGGTCAAGTTGAGATCGACCTCGATGGAAAGGAAGAGGTCAAGCTTGGGGTCTCGGAAAAGAAGGCGAGGTTCGTTCGTTTCCACGAGGATTTCTATCAAAGAATCAGAGAGAAGCTGATGGTATAGTGAGGAGATGCCATTCAAAAGGAAAAGGGCAAGTGCGATAAAGAGGGAAACTCTTCAAATGATATTGGAGGCTTCGCGGGAAACCTATCCGAACGAGTTTGGAGCTATTCTCAGGGCTGAAGAGGGGGTGATAATGGAGATAATGCTGCTTCCAGGCACCCTCTCAGGTTCGAAATCTGCGATATTTCGATTGCACATGCTCCCAATCGATTTCTCTGTCGTTGGGACCGCCCATTCGCATCCCACTGGTAGTATAACACCCTCTGGGGCAGATATCTTCCTCTTTCAGAAGTTTGGATACATTCACATCATAACAGGCGTTCCATTCGATGAGAATTCTTGGCGGGCTTTCGATCTCTATGGAGAACCCATGGACCTTGAAGTGATAGATTAGAGCAGGGATTCGTAGACCTCTGCTACCTTTTTGGCGACCGTCCCAATGTCAAAGCATTTCTCTATTTTCTCTCTGCCTTTTGAACCCATCCTCAGGCGGGTTGCATCGTCCTCCAGAAGGAGAGAGATCTTCTTTGCCAGGTCCTCAGGATTCATTGGCTCACAGAGCAATCCCTCCTCTCCGTCTGTAATAACTTCTCTCACACCAGGGATGTCACTGACGACCACAGGCCTTCCCGAGGACATCGCCTCGAGTGCCGCAATGCCAAACGCCTCCAATCTGGAAACAGATGGAAGGACAGAGAGGTCGCAAGCCGCATAGTATTTCGGAAGATCAGAGTAGGGAACCCTCCCAGCGAATATCACATTTCCAGCTGTTCCTAGATGGTGAGATCTTCTCGTGAATTCCTCTGCGAATTCCCCTCCTCCCACAATGACGAATCTTGCATCCGAGACGAGCTTTGCTGCATCCAGAAGGTGCTCAATCCCTTTGTGGCTCACAAGCCTTCCCACGAATAGGACCAACTTCTCATCATTTCCGATGTTGTGCATTTCCCTGATTTCCGACCCGTCAAGAGATGGATTGAACATCTTTGAGTCCACAGCATTCGGGATAACCGCCGGGAGGTATTTCCAGACAGTCCTTGACGTTGCCGCATAGGTGCCCGTGGTCACTATGATCTTGTCAGCAGAGCTCACAGTATAGGAGCCAAAGGTCTTCTCATACATCCATACAATAAGTGGTCCCAGGATTCCTGGGATTTCGAGATCACAGTGATACGTGATGACGAAAGGTTTGCCTGAGGACTCGCACGCTCTCGCAGCGAAATAGGAGTCTAGAGGAGGAGGACTGTGCGCATGAACAATATCAGCGTCACTTGAGGCGACGTACTTTCGCAGCTTGAAAGTGATAGGTGTTTTCCATCGGATAGCGATAGGCTTTAGTCTAACGACATCCAGTCTGAAGACCCTTTCCCTTTCCTTCATTCTCTCATACATGCTCGTAACAATTTCGATTTGAAAACCAAACTCGGCAAGCTTTCTGGATAAGTCGAGAACATGCGACTCAACTCCCCCGACGTGGGGATGGAAGTATGGAGCAACCTGCAGAACTTTCATTTCCCTCAGTATATCCTGCTATTTGAAGATATGAAGCCTCCCACAAGAGCTCCAGGGCCGACGAAAGATCCCTCGCCTATGATTGTTCCTGCGTCAATGGAGGCGTTTATTCCTGTCTTGACATCATCGCCCATTATGGTACCGAGCTTTCTTAGGCCGGTATCGATTTTCCTTCCCTTGATGAAGACTCGGATGTTACCCTCATCCAGTCGGAGATTGGCTATCTTCGTTCCTGAGCCCAAGTTGCACCTTTCTGCGATGATGCTATCCCCAACATAATTGTGATGGGGAATGTGGGTGTCGTTCATGATGATTGAATTCTTCACCTCACAGCCAGCACCCACCTTGCATCCGTTCCCTATGTAGGTGCTTCCCCTAATAACAGAATTCGGACCGATGCTGCAGTCTTCCCCTATCACCACGGGTCCTTGAATCATTGTCCCACTTCTCACTCTCGTTCCCTTTCCAATTCGGACCTCACCTTCAACGATGACATTCTTCTCCAATTCTCCGTCCGTTTTTGACTCTATACTTTTCATAAGAATGGAGTTCGCACTAAGAAGGTCCCATGGTCTTCCGACATCGATCCAATCGTTGGGAACGACAAAACCATAAACCTTCTTTTTCTTCATAAGTATCTTCAGAGAATCGGTTATCTCATACTCCCCGCGGGGTGATTTTTTCGTCTTCGAAATCACCTCAAAGATTTCTCGCTGGAAAACGTAGATACCAGCATTTATGAGATCGGATTTGGGCCTTTCAGGCTTTTCCTCTATTCCCTGAATGATGTCTCCCTTAAGGTCGACCACACCAAAACTGCGGGAATCCTCCACCCTCGTCAGGCCCACAACATTTCCTTTGCCTCGAGAGAATTCTATGAAATCTCGAAGCGGTTCTGGGGGGAGAATTATGTCACCATTCATGCATAGGAACTTCTGCTTCATGTGCTTCTCGGCAAGTCCTATTGCATGAGCTGTCCCAAGCCTCTTCTCCTGCTCCTCGTATCTTATCCTGATGCCAAGATTTTTTCCATCCTTAAGGTGTTCCTTTACCCTCCTTCCCCTCCAACCTATGAGGATGGTGGCTTCTTTGATTCCCGCCTCCCTGAGTCCATCGATCATATGGACAATGAATGGCTTCCCTGCCACTGGCAACAAGGGCTTGGGGATGTTAGCCGTGAGTGGTCTCATTCTCGTTCCCTCACCCGCAGCCAGTATGAACGCCTTCAAGAAATCACTTCCCTTGCTAGAGAAATCATCGAGCCGTATATTTCTTTTGCTCTACTCTCTTCCCTGGCCTCAGCAGTGATTCTTATCTTGGGTTCCGTACCACTTGGTCTGATCAAAACCCAACCATCCTTAAAATCGAGCCGCCAACCATCAATCGTGTCAGTCGAGATACATTCAATGCACTCAATACCCTCTTTGAGTTTGGAGATTATCTCCTGCTTTCTTGAGGGTTCAAAGGAGATCGATCTTTCGATCATGGGATATCTTGGAATGCTTTCTATCAGTTCCGACAATGGTTTGCGAGCGACGATATTAACCAGCTTCGCGGCAGCGAACACACCGTCTGGACACAGGAAGTGCTTTGGAAATATCCATGTTCCCGAAGGTTCCCCGCCAAAATCAGCCCCGCGCCTTTGCACCTCCTCTCCGACATAGACATCGCCCACCTTCGTCCTCCATATCTTTGCGTCAGGTAGGATGTCGTCCAAGGCCATCGAGGCGTTTATGGGAACGGTAAGAGAGTTTTCTACTTCCTCCGTCGCAAAGATTGATAGAAGGACATCTCCTCCAACATAGTGTCCCTTTTCGTCGATTGCAACCATCCTGTCCCCATCACCATCGTGTGCGATTCCTAAATCGGCCTTCCTAGAAAGAACCGCCTCCTTGAGCGATGTCAGATTCTCCTCAATAGGCTCTGGGCTTCTATTGCGAAAGTGCCCATCGGGCTCACAATTCAATGGCATGACATCGCAGCCCATTTTTTCCAAAACCAGAGGCGTGGTTTCCGACGTTGCACCCCCACCACAATCCACGACGACTCGGATTGTGCACTCACTGACCTTCCTCAATATCGATTCGACGTGTTCCGAGATGGCGTTCTCTACTGCCTCTGTTCTTCCCACATTCTTCCACGAGGCTTTGGCAAAGTCGCCCTTCTCAATAAGTTCCTCGATCCTCGCTCTCTGGCGGGATACAAATGAAAGCCCGTTTGGGTTCCAGAGCTTGATTCCGTTGTACTCAGGGGGGTTATGCGAAGCGGTTATCATTGCTCCGCAGGAGTGGTTTCTCGCCGCCCAAGCTAGTGTGGGTGTGGGAACCATTCCCGCCAAAAAGCAATCACCACCTGCAGAAAGAAAACCGGATATGAAAGCACATTCTAGCATCTCGCTCGAAGTCCTGGGGTCATGTCCCACAACGCAATCCTGGAAGTCGGTGCCGACCGCACGGCCAACGTCCTGGAAGAGATTGATAGTGATCTCCCGGCCAACCCTTCCGCGGATTCCAGAAGTACCGAATAGACCCATGAATCCCTATCATATTTCATATAGTTATTTTTATTCATTTGGCTCCCTAAAACTGCCTCTGGTGAGAGCCTGGCTCGAAAAAGTATTTATATGGATAACATAATTACCGTCTGGCTATAAGCCAGAGATAGGACCGAAAGATCGGAGGGAAAGAAATGGTGATGCAACCAATAACACCCGAAAAGGCGATGGAGATAGCGAAGAAGAAGGGACTGAAGCCGGGAAGAGTAAAAGGAACGGACGGCATCCAGTTCACTAAGGGAAAGAATGCCCGCTTGGAAATCATAACCTGGGACGAGTTTGAGTCGACACTTAAGAGAAGAAGGCTCCAGGTCTATGAATCTGGCGGCTGGATGAAAATAATGAAGAGGAAGAGATAAACCACTTTCTTTTCTTCAATTCCCGCTCACAAGCTTTTTATTCGCCACCGTATTAGAGCAAACGCTCGATGCGGAGGTAGCCAAGTCTGGTCAACGGCGCTAGATTCAGGGTCTAGTCTCGAAGGAGTTCCGGGGTTCGAATCCTCGCCTCCGCATACCCAGTGTCTTCCTAAGGCAGCGGAACGCGCATGACCGAGAAATTACTTAGTATAGCAATTCAATCTCCTTCTGCATCCCGTTACGCTGAATCCGGCACTTAAGAGGTGGTTATTCTGGAAACCCAGGAAATCTTGTCAAAATTGGAATACAATACAGGTTCATTTCCCTATGAGGCCGTCCAGGAGGCCATCAAACAGAAAGAGGTTATCATACCTGAGCTTCTGAGGATTTTGGAAAACGCCGAAAGGAACATTGATTACATCAAAGAGAGACCTGACTACTTTGCACACATATATTCGATGTTTCTGCTTGCACAGTTTAGGGAAAAACGTGCCTACCCTCTAATAGTTGACCTTTTTTCTCACCCGGGGGATACTTCTGATAGCATTGCCGGGGAGTTCGTGTGTGAGGACTTGCCGCGTGTTCTCGCATCCGTATGCCAAGGTGATACAACCTTGATAGAACAACTCATAGAGAGCAGAGACGCAGATGGATATGTGAGAGATGCAGGCTTAAGAGCGCTTTTGACGTTGGTAGTCAATGGTGAGAAAACACGGGATGAAATAATTGCTTATTACAAGAGTCTCTTTACAGGAAAACTTGAAAGAACATACTCATTCGTTTGGACCGGACTGGTAGCATGTAGTTCGGACCTATGCGCTAGAGAGGTTTTTGAGGATATGAAGAAGGCCCATGAAGAAGGTCTAGTCGATCCGTTCTTCATCAATTTAGAAGATGTGAACGAACATCTCTCTATGGAATGGGAAGAAAATCTTATCCGTCTTGAAGACGATGAACATTACCAATTCATAGACGATACCATACGTTGCATGGAATGGTGGGCATGTTTTAAACCCGAGAAGAAAGTAAGGTCAAGAACCACGCCAAAGAAATCCAAACGAAAAAAGATAGGTCGGAACGAACCGTGTCCTTGTGGAAGTGGGAAGAAATATAAGAAATGCTGTTGGTCGGTTCGGAATCGTTGAGACTATCAAGAATCATTCAACGCAGTTGATACCCATAGAACGTTAAGTGAAATCCTAGCCGTACCTCCCTCGTTTTCTTGGTAGGCGGTAAATGGTTGGCTAACCGAAAGTTATATGAATCGTGTGTTACATTAGCAACACAGTGGTACACGTGACGGCGAAAACAAGAACATTGAACGTTAGAGTGACGGAAACTCAATACGAGGAGCTAGAAGAACTTGTGGAAAGGGGAGAATATACCTCTAAGGGGGAATTTATTCGAGAACTATTACGTGAGAAATTCGATGATTTTTCTTCCTACTTGCACGAAAAGGCGGAGAGGGATAGAGATAAGCACATCTCTCTTGAAGAATACGGTAGATCTAGAGGTTTGGAATGAGTTATTCTGTTTTTCTTCATCCAGATGTTGAAAAATATCTGGATTCCCTTCCTAAGGGTGAGAGAAAAAGATGCTATGAGAGTTTGAAAAGACTGTCAGATGACCCATACAAAACCCGGTCTGGATGTGATATCAAGAAGATGAGAGGTAAGAAACCGTTCTATCGGCTCCGTCTGGGGAATAACAGATTCCTATACGTAATAAAGGATGATCAGGTTCTCGTTGAGGAGGCTTTCAGACGTAGAAGAGGATATTAGTATATGCCGGAAGCTGGCACCGTGTGGCCTCTACGAAAAGCTTCGTTTTCTCTGCTTGGGCTCCGGTGTGCCCAACAGGAAGGCGGAGGGCCTCCTCCTTCTCTTCAAGGAGAAGCTTGACCTATCGAGGGTGTTCTCCTACAAGACGGTCGAAAGAGCGTATGAGAATCACGATGTGAGGAAACTCCTGGATATGCTCTTCTCCCTTACTCAGGATGCAGTCAGAGATGTGGAGAAAGAGATTGCAGTTGACGGCACAGGACTCTCGAGGTCCATGGAGAGGAACTACGAGTCGGACAAGAAGGGAGGAAAGAAGACTAAAAGGTATGAGAAGATAGTCACGGCCATAGGAAGGAGATACAAGCTCTTCTCCTCCTTTCATGTGATGGAGAACCCAGATGGGAACGAGTCTCCAATGCTTCCCTCCATGATGGAGGACTCGAAGGGATATTCTTTCCTAGAGGTCGTCAGCGGGGATGCGGGATTCCTATCAAGAGAGAACTGCACTGCCATAGAGGATTTGGGAGCCGCTCCCAGGCTCTTCCCTAAGAGGGGAATAACCCTCAAGAGGAAAGGGAGCGATGCGTGGATTCACATGCTTCATTCCTTCATTCGTGACACTCAGGAATGGTTGAGGGAGTATCACTCCCGATCCATTGCAGAAAGCGGGTATTCCATCTTCAAGAGGGATTTCCCTCTCCCCCTTCGTCGGAGATTGAGATGGAGAAGACGCACGGAGGCCTTCACAAGGGCCTGCTGCCACAACCTGAAGAGACTGTGCTATCTGAGGTACCTATTCGGAATCAAGCCCGGCTTCTCCTCCCAGCTAGGATGATAGGGTAATTTCGTCTCAAAGCCTTTTCTGCAAGAAGTTTTGAATAGTTGTTGGCAGTTTGATTTCTGATGAAGGGGAAAAGGCCTGTCCGAAGGGGAGGTGCATGGATGAGGCCTCCTCCAGGCTTCCCCACTGATCCAGAACTGTACGCTGATCCTGAAAACTGGAAGTATCCGTTGGACACTCCAAGAAGAGCGAAGCTCGCGCGGAGGTTCTTCAGCATGGACAGGAGCCGAAGGAAATACACTGAGGAGGAGTGCCTATACATCGACCAAAGAATCGATTCGGCCCTTGAGAGATTCGGAATAGATCCGAAGGAGTTTCAGGAGGCTATCGGCGGTTCTGAGAGAACGCCTGATCTTGTATTTGCTGAAGATGCAGATCCTGAGAACCTCTCGCTAGATAACCTCTTGCTCCATTTCGTGGGAAGGAAGAGGATCCAGAGTTCAAGAGAGATTCTCGATGACAGAGTGAGAATAGATAAGGTAACGGACGAGTACATCGTTTCCAGAGTCAAGGAGTATCTCATTAAAGTAGATCTCAAGTCAAGAATATTCGCTCATGATTGCGGTGACTGGATAGCTTGGATGTCGGAGAAGCTGATGTGCAAGCATGTCGCAAGACTCCTAAGTAAGTTGGAGACAAAAGTTGCCACGAATCTTCTTCGCGACCTTTACAAAAACAAGGAAAAGTGGACCTTTTCGGCAACACCGAGGACCATGTTCGCATGATTCTGGCAAGGCTCAGAGGTGTCATTCTAACATCCTTTGGAATCATGAGTTCTGGAAGGCAGAAAGACTTGACTCTCCCAACATCACAGCAGAAGGAAGAAATAGAGATCGAGTGCCATTTTGAGGGCGGCTAGGAAAACCACGACTATGAAAATAAGAGCCACGACCCTGCTCTTCAGCTTTTCGAGACCCCATCTGGAGCCGACGAATGCGCCCACGAAAACAAAGGGCCATAGCATTAGCACCAGATTCAAATCGATTGGCTCCGGAGTTCCAAGAAGAAGATAAGTGAAGAAGCCAAAGGCTCCGGTGAATATTATCATCAGGCTTGACGTTCCTATGGCCCTCCTCGCCCCCAAACCCAAGACATATTCCATGAGTGGAACATTGACAAGACCGCCACCGATGCCGAGACTCCCTGATGTGAATCCTGAGGCAAGTGTTCCAGTGGAACTCAGAAACTTTCTAGGCCTCGTCACCTTGGATACATCGTCGCTATCCTCGTCCCTCGCCTTCTGCATCCAGTCTCTGAGCATCTTTGACGCCATGACAAGGACGACGGCAATGAAAACCGCGTAGAATACCTCTTTTGGCACATTGAGATTGAATAGTACTCCGAAAACTGCACCGACAAGCGCTCCGGAAAGGAGAGCGAGAGCGAGATTGAAGTCAACCAGACCCTTTCTTTGATGGTTCAGCGTGGCTGAAAGTGATGTTGCAATCGTGAAGGTCAGTGAGATCGGCACGACGACTTCCTTGGGATAGGTTGTGAGCGAGAGAAGGATGGGGACGAACAGAAGACCTCCGCCTAGACCTAGGTTGGAATAAATGAAGGCTACACCGAAGACCATCGTGATAAGGATGGCCGCCGTCCAAGTTTCCATCACGCGGAAATAGATATGAGCACTATTAAACTACCGAGAAAGATATTATCCAAGCATGGCATAGGGGAGGACACATGCCAAGATTCCTGATAAGATATGGTGAAATCGCTCTGAAAAGCAACTGGGTGAGGCGAAAATTTCAGGATAGGCTTGTCACAAACATACAGGATTATTTCCTTCATAGGGGCGTGGAGTGCATGATGAGGTCCGAATATGGAAGAATCTATCTGGATACAGATGAGATTCGACACGCCTCAGAGATTCTGAGCAGAATATTCGGTATTACGTCATTTAGCGTTGCGGAAACTACGAGTTCTGACATGGAGGACATAGCGCAAGTCGCGATCAAGAGGTTTCGCTCAGAATTGAAACCGGGAAAGAAATTTGCCGTTAGAACGAGGAGGACTGGAGATCACAAGTACACGAGTCAGGAGCTTGCGAGCTATGTAGGAAGGGCGATACAGTCCCGCATCGAGAATCTCGAGGTAGATTTGAGCCAGCCCGATATTGAGGTCTTCATTGAAGTGAGGGGAAAAGGCGCCTATGTATTCAGCGAGAGAATTCCTGCACCTGGCGGGATGCCGCTCGGCACGCAGGGAGCGGTGCTTGCGGTTGTAGACTCTTCTGAGGGTCTCGTAGGAGCATGGCTGATGATGAAGAGGGGATGCAAGGTTCACATCTCGCGTTTTGACGAGTCGGAGACCTTTGACCCGCTCAGGAATTGGGACATCCGCCTGAAAGCCTATTCTCCGGACAGTTGGTCTGACCTAGATCCTCTCATTGATAAATCCCGCTGTCAAGGATTCGTAACGACATGGGAGGACCGGGATAAGTACACACCCGCGAAGGGGATTCCAGTATTCTACCCCACAATCGGGCTGAGCAAAGAGGAATTAGATAATCTACTGAAGAGAATAAGGGAGTGAGCTACTTCCCCTTACGGTCATGAGTTCCTGCGGACGGTCGGACCTTTTCCGCCCCCTTTCCTTTCTTCCTTAGACCGCGACTCTTCTTTCCAGCGGACGTCAGTCCCCGATAAACCCTTCTTTTGTGGGACCCTTCTCCTATCCAGGAAATCTTGGGATCGTTCTTTATCACAGGATGATGCGGGTCAACGAGTATGACTTCGTAGTATTTGTGCCTCCCATCCTCACCAATCCAATAGGAGTTGAGAACCTCCAGGTTAGGGTACCTCTTGGCGGTTCTCTCTTCTGCGATTCTCTGAATGCTCTTTGCCATCGTTATCTTCTTTATTCCCTTCCTCTTCGCTCTTCGGCCTCCTCTGATCGTTGGTTTTCGTAGGCCTCCTCTTCTCACCCTTGCCCTTACGATGACGTAGCCCTGCTTCGCCTTGTATCCCAGTGCTCGAGCGCGGTCTATCCTCGTGGGTCTCTCAACCCTCTGGAACGAGGGCCCTCTCCTCCACTCAATCAATCTCTGCCACTGTAATTCTTTGAGGTATCCCTCATCGGGTTTCTTCCACGCATCCCTAACATAATGATACATGTTCCTGTGTCGAGTCGATTTCTTCTCTTCTGTTTCCTCGTTCATTCGCAGCCCTCCCGGGCGTTTGTGGATTCACCTTTGGCACATCTCCAGCGAGATATGATCTCGCGACTTGACCCTCATAAGTATTCGTCGGATATAAATGGCTTTGCCAAAAGAATGTAGGTAGAGCATGGAACTCTCTTGAAACGAGATGATGACTGGCCTTCCAGAGCCTCACATGAAATCTTCCAGAGTGAGCTTCTTTTCTGTCTTCTTGACCTTCACATCAGTGTTCCTCTTGGTACCGAAATCCTCGTGGAAAAGAGTGACCTGCTGACTTCCCGCCAAAAGACTCTTCTCATCCCATCCGAAGACCTCAGTGACGTAGCCGAGTGTGTGCGCCAACCTGCGGGCGTAGTAGTTCCAGTCTGGCGTATCCTCGAACTCTCTTCCGCTGACATAGGGTGAGATTTGCTGTGGAGCCTTCTTCCCATCTGTCACAATCCAGGAGACCTTCATTCCGGGAACGACCTCATACCCCCACTCCCTCAACTTGCGGGCCGCCTGAACATTGGGAAGTGCATCAGGACTGACGTAGCTTTTCTCATCCCGCACCGTGCGGGATATGACAAGTTTCTCGAAAGGAACCTTTCCCTCTCTAGCATCGGAAACCAGATCTCTTGCGATGCGAATGGCACCGTCTATGTCGTTTTCCATTATTCTCTCGAACAGCATCGCCTGCCCTTCGCTCTGGAGATCAAAGGCATCCGTTCTCCTCAACTCATAGCCTCGAACAAGAAGATCCTCCTCCGGCCACACAACCTTGCCCACGTATCTCTTCTTCCTTCCGTGAGAGAAGAACGGCTCCAGGACCTTCTCGAATTCCAGGATTGCCCCGCCCTTAGAAAATCTTTCCGCGATTCCCTCTCCGATTCTGACGGACGAATCCACACCTTCCTCAGGTGATTGGAAAAAGACGCTGTCGGTATCACCGTATATCACCCTCAGACCCTCGTCCTCTAGTTGGGAGATAACGCTTTTCGTATTTTCTCTAGCGATTGCAGTTATTGTTGCTCCGATTTTGGGATTGGTAAATCTGTAGAAGCTCGAGGCGAAGACACCGTAGAAGGCGTTCATCAATATCTTGATGGCATCCTGCAGTCCGTCATAGTACTTCCTTTTGTCTCCCTCTGCCTCCCTCATCTGGGCCTTTGCCTCATCACGTTGCTTCATCAGGTTACTCAGTATGTTTGGCAGAAGCCCCAGTTTTTCATCCTTGCTCAGGAATTTCGCCCCCGTAGGACTGGAAATGGTTCCCTCATCTGAAAGGGTCGTGAAACAGATGTTGTTCGCGATTATGAGATTTGGATACATCGCCTTGAAATCAAGAACGCAGACCCAATGGTAGAGCCCAGAAGGAATAGTGTGAACGTAACCTCCCTCTATGGACTCGCCCCTGCGGCCTGTGCGGGTCATTGGGACCCCGACATTTGCGCGGTCGGCTGTCCTGATGAGTATGGAGTCTATCAGTGTGGATGTCCTGCCATTCAGAACATAGTCAACTGGAAGCTTTGAAACGATAGCCAAATCCATCGATTTCTCTAGAACTCCAATGCTTTCCAGAATTCTCAATGCGAGCTGGGCATCCTTCTTGCAGTATCTCATCACCTTCTCTTTGTCCTTCTCCCATTCCTCATCTATCTTGCTTGGATCAACGTCCCTCTTGCCTTCGCCGAGAACGAGTCTTGCAACGTGATCCAGCGTTTCTTGCTTCGGCCTGAGCTCTCTCTTGGCGTTCCACCATGCATCTGCGACTATCCTCCCATAGATTCTCCAGAATCTCGCCCCACCTTCCCGCAGGGGGACATCGTTTCTTGAAAGGTAGAGTTCGGGAATAGCGTTCTTTCTGGCCCTGTCACGAAGAAGGGGAATATCATATCCATCTATGTTGTATCCGGTGATCACGTCAGGGTCCTTTTCCTTTACATAGTCTACGAAGCCCTCTATGATCTCCCTTTCTGAACCCTCAAAGCACTTATCTTGGAGCTCTCCGTTCTCCCTTGTGACGCAACATATCGTGAATATTTTCCCATCCTTGATGCTATTCTCAATGTCAAAGCTCATGATCTTCAGCCAAGGATTGAAGGGTTCTATCTGCTCAAACCCCTCTGCCTTGACAGCGAGTTCTGTGCTGTAGGGACCCTCCACCTCTTCTCCCACGACCCTGACACATGACCCCAGGTCTTTGTCAAAGATGAAGCGGAGTGCAAACGGTATGTCGGCGGCTAGAATACCACAATACCTCTTGGCACGTGCCCTATACTCAGGTGTTTTCCAAGGATGATGCAGGATTACCTGCTTGCAGTTCCTCATCTCGCCATCCGCCCAGAGCTGGACACTTTGCATCTCTTTGACCTCTGAGTCATGCTCAAACGTATCTATAAGAATCTTGGGCGGGTCGACTACATAGAAGTAAGGATAGAAGCCCTCATACCTTATGGAGATGGACCTATCATCACGAGTCTTGCCGAAGAGTTCGACGACTACACCCTTGCTTTCCTCTTTGTATGAGGCATTGAGCAATCTGACATCCCAACTTCCCATCTTACGCCCTTGCCACTATAGTCATGATGTCTTCATCCTTCAGCTCGTGATCGGCACCAACGACCCTCTTGGTTCTACCATCGATTGCACGAATGAAGTTGTCTCCTAGTTCGGTATGCACCTCGTAGGCTAAATCCTTTGCATTGCTACCCCTGGGGAGAAGGTAGGCGTCTGGTAGTACTCTTCCGTCCTTATCGGTCCACTTGTTCTCATCCTCAACGGGATATACGACAATCATGTTCAAAAGATTGAAAATGGCATCCTCTACACATTTCTGGATTCCGGTGTTTCCGAATCTCTTCAGAACATTGCTCACGAATCTCAGTCCCTTCAACTGCTTCTCGTTTAGCTTGCTCTCATCCAGAATCTCAAAATGATCGTCCCCTACATTGTATGATATGAGGTTAGACTTTGCTGCACGCCGAAGCGCAAGCTCCGATTCTGCAGACGTCGGAACCACGATCTTTTCCTTCAAGGACGTCAGTCTTCTTATGTTCTCATCTGGGGTGATATCACATTTGTTTGCTGCAATTATCATGGGCTTGCCAACCCTGCGCAGACTATCCGCAAGCCGCAGCACATCGTCCTCTGACCAGTTCATTGGCTTCTCATTTATCTCCGTCTGCCTGAGTGCTTCTAGAACCATCGAATCAGTGAATCCAAGGCCAGTCATTCTCTCTTGAATTGCTTTCTCGAGCTTTAGCCCCTCCAATTGAATTTGTCTGACGACCTTCTTCCATCCTTTCTCCAAAATGCCCTTCATCCATTGGGATATCTCGGTATCGAGGAATTGTACATCCGACAGAGGGTCGTGGCTTCCAAGCTCCACGATGTTTCCTTCGTGGTCCGTCCCTCCGCTGGCATCTACGATATGAATCAGGGCCTTGGCCTGCCTAAGGTCGTCCAAGAACTTGTTACCGAGTCCTCTTCCCTTGTGAGCGTCTGGAACGAGACCTGCAACGTCAAGCATTTCTACTGGCACAAGCCTGGTTCCGTTCTCACATGGCGCATTGTTAGGATTGCACTCGACACCTAGCTCCGTGTGAGGACATTTGGCCCTCACATAAGTGATTCCTCTGTTCGCTTCAATTGTCGTAAAGGGATACTCTGCAATTTCAGCGGGCGCTAGGGTGGCTGCGCAAAAGAAGGTGCTCTTCCCAACGTTTGGCTTCCCGACGATGCCCATTTCCATTAGCATTATCGCTACTTCTTTCTCCGCCTTAAAATTATGGGTATCAGGAGGGCGAAAGTAATGGGTGCAAGGATGTCTTGGAACTCGGGGATCCTCTCAAAGTCGATATTGTAATTGGACCCAGTAATGTTGAGCCATTCCCAAGAAATACGACTTGTCGATGAGACAGAGTATATTGAAGTGAGATTCGTCTTCGTATCTGTGTTCTGTGTGAGAGTTATTGATGACCATTCCGCTCCGCCAATGCTCATGTATTTGCAGTAAATCTGATTGCTTCTTATATAGAAGGAATAGAGCTGTTCTGGGTCTGTTGAATTCAGTAGAGTCAATGTTGGATACCGGTTGTCCGCTTCGGTACCTTCGATTTGCGGTCCCGTCTGCCAGGTTCCCGTGATCTCCCTGTACATATAGCTCATGTAACCGCTCAAATCGCTATATATCAGATGAACCTGATTATCCGCATCGACAACAGCAGATGGAGACTTGTAGTCCACATCACCGGTCGTCGTTGTAATGTCCTCCTGGCTTTCCCAGGAACTCGAGCTGTTCTCCCATTTCTTTCCCTCTATATTCCCGTCTGCGTACCAGAGCGCATAGGCATCCGCATCTTCGGCATTCGAAGACAATGGCAATATTATTGGATAGACCCAGTTATCGTCGACCGCGCTGTCTCTAAGAACCGTTCTCTCGTCCCATTCTTGTATGTCATCTGGACTGGTAGACCTTCGGGCGGCGACATTGAATGGGGGTATCCCTGACTCATTCGTGTTGGAAATAATCCAGAGCCTTTCATCAGCTACCTTGCATATGAAGGGAACCTTAGCTGGCAGACCGAGTGCTGAGATAACAACAGTTTGCTCGGTTCCCCAGGAGATCGTTTTCGTGCCGGGTGATACCGTCCCCCTTCTCACTAACACGGAAGTGTCAGAAGCAGAATCATCTCCGACGACATATACGATCTGGTTTGAGTAATCATACCAAAGCGAGGAGTGTATCACTCCTGAGGTAGTGAACACGCTATAGGCGATATTATCCCAGCTTTCGCCGTCCTCGCTCCACTCATAGCGCGTATCACCTTCTCCTCCGTCATAGTAAATCGCCCAAAAGTTCGTTCCGTCATAGAAAAGCTTCCTCTGCGTGGAAAACGCAGTAGTTGTCAACGAGTTCGTTGTACTCTCGATTGTGTAGATTGCTCTTGTCCTGCTCTTAGTCCCCCATGACGTCTCAAGGGTTGCATTGTCCACATCTTTCTTCCAATCTGTCATTGTGAAAAATATCTTCGTGTTGCTTATATCGGGTGTGTATGCAAGGCTCAAGGAGATTTCCACTTGCGTTTCATCGTTCGCAGAGTAAGAGTCAGCATCATCGATGGGCCTCCAGAGACCTCCCTGACACGTATAAACCGTGTGGTTTGTAATCTCCCCATACTTCCCACGGATGTCAATCAGTGCATCTGCATATATCTCGTGTATGAAACACTCAGATGGGATAGAGGAGTTGGAGTCCAAATAGATTCTAGCTATGTCTTCGCCCATGTTCGGCGGGGGAATCCCAGGAGGCCCTGGAATCGTCGGTGCGGCGGGAACTATCTTCTTTTTCACCTGTGGAATGGCGAATCCTGCAAGGACCTCTCCTTCGACGTTGAAGTAGAAATAAGCAAAATTATCAGACTGATTATGAAATGCAAAATAGTTCTCAATGTTTAGATTTCTGTTCCTAGGCGCAACCATATCGGTATCCGCTCTTAGAGTCTTGTTTTTCCAACTTCCGAACCACCCGTCGATCAATTCTTCGGCGGGTGGATTGCCAATATAGCATACGGTGGGCCGACCCGTTAGGTCGAACTTGATTGCATTCCCACGATTGTCGCTAAGCCCTGAGACAGAGAATGTGACAAGCTCGCCCACACGGGAAGCGAGAAGTGTAGTATTCACAGGAACATTTATTGAGCGTCTGTCACCACTGTCAAGATTAAGGGATGTTTCCAAAACTGACTCATAGGGATTTGAAAAGGAGTCCCTGAGAGATATCGATCCCACTCTTGTCTTCTCAATTGCTTTGAGTTCCACCCTCAAAACGGAAACCTCTGGGCTCAGGGGGATTACATCGTCAGAAGATCCCCTCTGGACGACAAGAAGGGAGGGATTGTCCCTCATTCCGAAGGTTATCGAGGAATGTGTGAGATTTCCGGAGTTGTCATCTGCATATAGGACGGTGCGGAAGTCGTCGGAAAGGTTGCCAATTACTAGGCCGCTGAGTTGGAGTTCGATTCGGTTATCTCTGAAGGCGGCTCTTGCACCGCCCACACCGATCCAACCAGCCCAATCATTCCTTTCGCGGGATATATTGAACTTGAGGAGGCGGTGCATCGTGAGCGAGCCGTTGTAACCTGAGAGGTCTACCATGTAGTCTGCGCCAAGCTCTGGCAGGATGTAGCCTGTCTGAGGATTGGCATCACTGTCGATGAAAACGAAGAATGAATCTGGGATTGAAGGATCAAGGAAAGGCAGGCCTTCAACTTCGATGAGGTAGGAGAGAACTCCGTCCTCAAGATCGATGGCGTATTTGGACATGTTAATGTTCGGATTCGTCACTGACTGAAATGGATCAGAGAATGAGCGAACGCCAGACCAGTCCTCGAAACTGCCATCTATGGTTATTCCAACTTCGACCTTTTCAACCGGATACATCATCCATATAACGGAGAGTAGGATAACGACTGCGATTCCAATGGCAGAAAGTCTGGAAACGACGGGTCTAGGTTTCAGCACCCTGAGATTCGTGAGGCCGCTACCGTTTATCAGACCATTCCCATTGATTAGGCCGTTTACCTTCCCCCTTCCGTTAACGAGGCCACGGCCATTGACAAGGCCAAGAGGCTTCAATCTGGGAAATTCCTTTCTATATTCGAGCGGAAGGAGTTTGGGAAGTTCCTCTTCTGGAACCTCTAGCTTCTCAACTTCGATGAGAGATTGTCCGCACAGTGGACAGACTTCAGTTCCAACGAAAACTGTGGCACCGCAATTAGGACATCTTTCCTCGCTGAGTCTGCTGAGGAACCTTCTCAACTCTTCCCTCCTCTCCCGAAGTTCCTCATCGGTTATGCCAATCTCTTCCTCCACTCCTTTCTTGTAGCAGAAGGCCGCCTCGTCGAACCTTCTCATCTTTGTGAGAATATCGGCCTTGATTACCCAGGCATTCCTCAGAAACGGATTAAGCTCAAGGGCCCTGTCAATGGAATCGAGAGCCTTCTCATACTTCCTCATTGACCGGAGGAGAACTCCTCTGGAGAACCAGAGCATTGGATCTTCGGGATATGCGAGGAGCTTATCGTCGAAGAAAGCGAGCGTGGATATGCCCTCCCTTATCCTACTGATATCATAGGGAATGATACGCTCGTCAACCTCGGTAATGAAGAGTGTCCCACAGCTGTAGCAGAAATCGTCGAAACCGCTCACGACCATGGAACATACGGGACACTCATACTCCCGCTCAACTATCTCCTCCATCCGCTTCTTCACGTCTGCCAGCTTGGTTGGCACCTTCTTCGCAGCCGCCTTTATCTTTCTCGCATCGGACCTACTGAGTCCTGTTTTCATCAGCTCGGATATAGTCACACGTTTGAGCTTCCAAACTGAATTGTACCCATTCCCACAGAGTAGCTCAGCGGTATCCTCGTCTATCTTGAGCCTGGTTTTGAGCCCCTTGATATCCCCATCATAGATCCTTCCAAGAATCTTCCTCTTTTCCCTTGTCTTCTCGATTATGATCTCCTTGGGTTTCTTCTCCTTGACGAGAATCGCTCCGCAAGAGGAGCACTGTTTCGCCCCCTTCTCGACTTCGGAGCCACAGAGAGGACAGACTTGAATCTCTTCTTTTACTATCGTACTATAGCTGAACTTCGAGCCGCAAGAGGAGCAAATGAACTGTATCCGAGCTCTTTGGTTACATCTCTGGCATGTCTCGGAAGGCCCGACTAGATCTTCGATGTCTCTCCTTAACGTGAATCCACACTGAGAGCATCTGAGATAGGGTTGAATCGTTGCCCCACACAGGGAGCACCTGTCCTGCTCTATCTCGACTATTCGACTGCCTCCTTTGCTTCTATTGCCTCCTTCAGCGCCCTCTCAGCCGCGGGATACGTTTCTCGGTAGTAGAGAGCCTTCTCGAAACAGATTATCGCGTGCCTGGGACGGCCAAGTTGCATGAGAGCCCTGCCTTTTTGGAGCCAAACTTCAGCGAAGTTCGGCCGCCTTCTCAAAACCCTATTGAAGCATCTCAGGGCCTCGTGATATTTGCCTACCTTGAGTAGTGTGGCGCCTCTATTGTTCCAGGCCGCTACGTACTCACTGTCTATGTCGAGTGCTTTGTCAAAGCATTTCAGCGCTTCGTTGTATTTCCCTCTCCTAGCCAGCATGTTTCCTTTGTTGTTCCAGGCAATCTCATGATTAGGGTCAATCTCCATGGCTCTGTCATAACATCTCATTGCTCTCTGATACTTGGCGATCTTGGAAAGCGCAAGACCCTTGTTCATCCAGGCATCGGAATAGTTAGGATGAATCTTTATCGCCTTATTGAAACATTGAATGGATTCGAGATGTTTTCCTGCTCTCCAGAGTATGATTCCCCGGTTATTCCATGCCACGGCGTTCTTTGGATTGGCCTTCAGAGCCCTGTTGAATTCCTTCATCGCTTTTCCGTATTGACCTCTTGCAAAGAGCTCATTCCCCAAGGAGACGGCGCGATTGCTTTCAACCTTCAACCTACGACTAGCGGACACGCTGTTGATTCTCCCCCTTTTGACTTCAATCGCCACGCAGTTATAAATAGCTTCTTAAATATCTATCGCTCTCATTATTGAGCCAACCAGCGATGATGGCGATGGAAACAGCGATAATACTCTGCGAAGAAGGCTTCGGTCAAAACGTGGGCAAAACAGCAAACGGTCTTGTGAGATTTTCCAAGAAGTACAAGATAATTGGAGTGATAGACAGCAGTCATGCCGGAGAGGATGCCGGTGTAGTTTTGGATGGAAAACCGAAAGGTATAGATGTTCATTCCTCACTAAAAGATGCTCTTGAAGCGGGAAAGGAGCCAGACTGGTTGATAATAGGGGTCGCTACGATTGGCGGCTTTCTTCCGAGCGAGTTCAGGCCCACCATAAAAGAGGCACTGCGAAACGGGATTGGAGTCATTTCTGGTCTTCATGAGGAGCTGGCCAAGGATCCAGAATTTCTCAGTATCTCAAGAGAGAGATCGGTGAGGATTGAGGATATCCGAAAGCAGCCTCCGTTCAAGGAACTCCATCACTTTGCGAATCTTGCCAAGAATATGGATGCACTGAGGATCCCCATACTCGGGATGGACGGAGCGATAGGAAAGAGAACAACTGGCTGGATCCTCCATGATGCTCTTGAGCGGACGGGAATAAAATCTGTTTTCGTTGTCACAGGTCAGACCGGTCTTCTTCAGGGCGCAGAATACGGTCTTCCTCTGGATGCCATTGGCGGGGACTTCATGGTGGGCGAACTGGAACATCAGATAGGTATTGCATATGAGAAGGAGAGGCCTCAGGTCATACTCGTTGAGGGGCAGGGAAGCATATCCCATCCCGCATATGTCTGCGGCACCCGCGCCATAATAACGGCTAGCGATCCGAGTGGCATGGTTCTTCAGTGTGCACCTGGAAGGAAATTCAGGAACTATCACAGGGAGGATCTTCATATTCCGATGCCAGAGGTTGAGGAGGAGATCAAGCTTCTGGAGGTCTTCTCCAAATCTGAGGTGATTGCCCTCACCCTAAATAGGGAGGGGTTGAATGAGGAGGAGTTAGGGAAAATCATCAATGACTACGAGTTCCGCTTTCGCATACCCGTTTGTGAGCCGCTCACTCAGGGATGTGACAAGATCGTTGACAGGATAAAGGAGATGCTTGAATGAAGGTGCCAAAAAGGCATCCCCGTTACGAATCCCTCAAAGTAAGGAAGCAGCTCGTAGAAGCCATAAGAGAAGGTCTAGTCGTAGGGGAGGGGCTCATAGCTCACGGAAGGGGGGAAGCCTTCGACTATCTCATAGGAGAGAGGAGTATTGAACCGGCGGTAGAAGCGGAATATGCGGCGGCAGCATATCTTCTCAAGGCAAACCATCCTGTCATCTCGGTGAATGGCAACACAGCCGCTTTGGCCGCTGGAGATGCGGTGGAACTAGCTGAAGTTGTTGGTGCAAAAATCGAGGCAAACATCTTTCACAGAACTGAGGAGCGGGTTCGGAAGATTGGGGAGAGGTTGAAGGAGGTGGGAGCTAAGGAGATTCTTGGACTTAATCCAGACGCGAGAATCGAAGGGCTCGATCATCCTAGGGGGCTGTGCACAAAAGCTGGTATCTATTCCGCAGATGTAATTCTCGTCCCGTTGGAGGATGGAGACAGGGCACAAGCACTGAAAAAAATGGGGAAGGTTGTGCTCACAATAGACCTCAATCCGCTCTCGAGAACTTCGCAGACATCGGATGTGACGATTGTCGATAACATTACCCGATGTATGCCCAGCCTCACGATGTTCGCCAAGGAGCTCAAGGGGAATGATGAGAGGATAGATGACATGCTGGCAAAGTTTGACAACAAGAAGAACCTATCCAAAGTGCTTGGATTCATCGCGAAAAGGCTAGAGAGGTTGGAATCAGTCTCTCTTGACTAGCTGAATGAGATCTTCCTTTGGCTTCACTGCTGTTTCTGCGGTGACAGATTCCCCCCATATCTTGACAATCTCAGGGACTCCCTTCTTGCCAATGTGTGAGAGAATGAAGCCAAACAGTTGATGATCCTCCATATCCTCCAGAATTTTCTTTGCCAAGTCCGTAAGATTCTTCCTTCGATTCGGACGCATCTGATTCCTCCTTCTGCTCCATCTTATTTCACTTATTATTCCTTTTCGCTGCCGGTTCTGCAGTCAACTTGACCCTCATCCTCGCCCCTCATCACTTGGACGAGCTCGGTCGCGGAATTGTCAAATACAAGCCTTTTGTCTTCTTGGTTTCACTGGTTCGGACCTGCACTCTTCTGGTGGTTAACCTCAAACAAGGTTAACTTCTCCCGCCCAAGGCTTCTATCATCTCATC
>JBHIFI010000001.1:0-91928 GCA_046761005.1 Thermoplasmata archaeon | reverse complement strand
AATCTCAGCGCCTCGGCCGGCACAATTCTCGCTGCCTTGAAAGCCGAAGAGATCGTCAGCAGTATCGTCAGAACGAATGCGATGACTGCGATCACAACTATATTTACAATGGGAATCATGTTGAGAAAGTCCATGAAGTTTGCGGCGGCTCCGAAGAAATCCCGATATATGTGAAAGGAAAGAGCTACCCCAAGTACGATGCCCGCAATAATACCCAGAAGAGAGATGAAGGATAACTCCATCAGAAAGCTCCTTCCAACCATTTTTTTCTTGTAGCCAATAGCTCTCATTACGCCGATTTCCTGTGTCCGTTCAACAACACTTCGAATCGCCACTATTCCGAGACCAGCAATGCCCACAACGAGACCGATACCAAGGTAGACTTGGATTAGATTCATGACAGAGCTTTGTGTTCTGAGTTGCTCGGCAAGAAAATCCCAGATGACTTGGGTCTGCAATCCAGAATCAACGTATTCTTTTTCAAGATCCTTGGCAAGAGTTCTGATACCTGAAATATCAGACTCGGTCCCTTTGAAGAAAAACAGAACTGGAAGCTGGGGACCGAATTGGTCTCGGGCAAAGGCATCCGATGTGATTATGCCTTGGAAAAAGAAAAACTCGTTGAGTATGCCTATGACCTGCTTTTCAGATGGCCCATAGGGTGTAGCAACCACTACATTGTCACCAACTTTGGCTCGTAGCGCATTCATGAGTCCTGGGTAATAACCTATAATATCTAGCGATCCGCTCGCATCTAGTACGATAAGGGAGGAATCGGCTCGAACAGCACTCCAGACGTCCTCAGGACCATCATAACCAGACAATATCGAAAGGAAGGTGAAGTCGTTAGTGTCAAAGAAGGTTGCATCAGCACCATGCACCCTCACGGGGACTGTTGCATTCTCTCCCTCGGCCATGTTGTAGGCAATAGCGAAGGTCGTCGTCATCGTTCCCACCTCATCGAATCTGTTGGCTAATGCCGAAGAGGATTGGATGGATTCTGATATATTTGCGATTGGGGTCATGTAGTTAGCATATCCTATTATATCGTAACCACCAGATTGATCCTCATAGGTGCCCTGCACGTAGTTGGCCTGAAAACTGGATATCATGGCAATCACTGTAACCGTGAAAATAATCAGAGCAAACATGAAAAGAATCATTCCGGTCCTGAACTTCTTTTTCATCGGGTAGGAGAGGGCTATACGAACTACCGGAAGAGCGTCTTTTCTCCCAGCATTGAGTTTGGAGAGAAAGTTGACCAACCCATGCGAATTAGCTGTTATCAAGAGAACGGCTGAAAGAACGAGGAAAACACCGCTCAAGACGAACATTTCCATTCCGCTAGTCATGCCCTCTACAAGAGTCACAGGGAGAAGAATCCAAACGATAGCGGCCAGACTTGCAGTAGTGAAGGGTAGCCTAGTTCCCAACCGCTTGGAGAATAGCATCGCACCTCCTAGGAGAAAAACGCAGGGACCGGTCATGAAATAGGCACCTGAAAGCTGTACTACTCCCGCGTAGGTGAGCAGAATTCCAAGAGCGACAAGGAAGCCTCCCGCAACCATGAATCTTCTTGTGGGTTTCGCCAAAGAAGGCTCTGGAATACCCCGGATGGCTCGAACGATGTTCAGCTTGCTTACCACCCAAGAGGACAAGAGAACGGTCAAAAAGGTTATGAATACACCTATGCAGAAACCGAGAACCAGGCTTTCGATTTCAAAATAAAAGGGAATGGCGAGCCCTGCGGCCCCGAAGATCTGGCCGAATGCAAATATCATGAGATAGGCTATTCCTAAACCCACGAAGGCTCCGAGGAAAGCGGCAAGAAGGGCGTAGACGGATCCTTCCAAAAGATAGGATAGCACAAGGTGTCTTCTTTTCATGCCTACTGCTCTAGCTACGCCCATCTCAGGTTTTCTTTCTTCAGCAAGCATGACGAAGATATTCACGATGAGGATTATGCCAGCTATTATGGCAAAGGTGCTCATAATCGTGAATACATCGGAAATCGCTTCGCTGCCTTCTTCAGCATAATCGATATTCTCCTTCTTTATCGTCATAACTTCCAAGCCATAGGGATTTTCATCTTTCGTACCTATCACAGCCTCAATCTCCTCCTTGGCGGAGTCCGTCTTGTCCACACCAGTATCTACTCCCCCTTCATTTGAGACTCTGATTAGGTTTATCATCCCGGGCTTCTCGAACATGTCCTGAGCAATACCCAGCGGGATGAAGAGATTCTCTCCCCAGAGAAAATTCGCTTTGCCGACGTTCCTCACAATACTCGCTACTCTCAGCGATTTTGCTCTGGAGTCGGGGATTGTTTCATTGATATAGACAGTGTAATGTACGGAAAGGATGTGCCCGAGTCTTGCATCCAACTGTTCAGCCAATCGTTCGTTGATAATGGTAGCGTTCGGTTCCAGAAACGCCATCTCACCGGTAATGCGATCTCCATCTACCTCATGAAAGAAGCCAAATTCCGTGTCTGCTTCTACGTCAATACAAATAACGTTTACCCTTGCCTCGGAAAGGGAAGTCTGTGTATTCAGAACAGGTGCAGACTCAAGTATCGTTGGCGCCAGGCCATCTATACTCATGAGATTACCCGCATATCTTGCATCGCTCAAGTCTTGGTAATAGGAGAGGGGGAAATAGGCGTAAACCCCCGCTTGACCACCTAGTCGACCTACGAGTTCATCGGTCTTATCAAGCTGCTCATAGACAAAATTCTTGAAGATGAAGTTGAACGTGTCTCCCATGACGAATGAAGAGGTTATTATAGCCGTACCGACAAGCAATCCCACTGTTACTATTGCGACAGTGGTCTTTCTTCTCCATAGATTCCTTCCAGCCGACTTCAATAGAAACCTCTTGCCTAGGCCAAACAAGAAGACCAAGCCGAAGATTGTCAGAACGAAGACAACTAGAGGCATCGTTCCGTTCATGATATCTACCATTTTCCGATGGGTCGGTATTCCTTTTCAATTATTCCGTCCCTGAGCTTTAGAACGCGATCTCCTCTCTCTCCGACATTTGGGTCGTGAGTAACGATTACAAAACTTTGGTTGTTCTTTTCATTCAACTCGCAAACAAGGTTCATCACTTGATTTGACGTCTCGGTGTCAAGGTTTCCCGTGAGTTCGTCTCCGAAAACTATCGCGGGGTTATTTACAAGGGCTCGAGCTATTGCTACTCTCTGTTGCTCACCGCCAGATAACTCAGAAGGCAGCTTTGCATCTGAGCCCTCCAAGCCCACCTCCTTCAGTACCCTGAGTGCTCTTCTCCTCGCCTCCTTTAGCTTGACTCCACCGAGGAGCAGAGGCATTTCCACGTTTTCTGCTACTGTTAGAACCGGAAACAAATTGTAGGCCTGAAACACAAAACCGATTCTTTTCGCTCTATACTCAGTTTTCTCATTATCCGACATATCTGCCAGAGAGGTTCCTTCGATTATGACCCTTCCTCGTGTTGGATCATCAATGCCCGAAAGGCAATTCAGGAGCGTAGTCTTGCCGCAACCAGAAGGACCCATTACGGAAACTATCTCTCCCTTCTCTATCTTGATGTCGACTCCTCGAAGAGCGTGGACCCTCAATTCACCGGCCTCGTACACCTTATGAAGATTTTCAGCTTGGACGATAGACTCCTCCTCCATGTCACACCTCCTACCCAAAGATGGAATGTGAGTAGATTATCGGGCGTAGATTTAAAGTCTTATAAGAACGCTTTGGTCTGAAACAGGGGAGGGACGTAGGATCAGCTTCCCAATGATTCTTAGGGAATCTAGACCTGAGGAGAGGAAACGAACCTTCAGTTCTCTGCGCCAAATCTTTATCCTACCTTTTCACTACCTCGCCGAGAGAAGTGAAGAGGTTGTGAGAACATGGAATACAAAAGGCTTGGCAAGAGTGATCTAAAGGTCTCCAGAATAGGTCTTGGCGGGTTGCAATTCGGAACCCAGGGCTATGGAATAAGCGATAAGGCCATGATGAAGAAGATCATCAACTATGCTCTAGACAGCGGGATAAACTTCATCGACACTGCAGAGGTCTACGCCTATGGGACTTCCGAGCGGGTCATCGGTGAGACCATCAAGGAGAGGGGCGACAGGGACAATCTCGTCATAGCTACGAAGATCTTCCCCGAGAACCTGAGATACAAGGAGGTCCTGAAAGCCGCGGATCGGAGCTTGAAACGACTTCAAACGGATGTGATCGACCTCTATCAGGTTCATCACCCGCATTGCATCGTTCCTATTGCTGAGACGATGAGAGCATTGGATGAACTACTGAAGGCGGGAAAGGTGAGGTGTGTGGGAGTCTCGAATTTCGAAGCCTCGCTTACCCGACAGGCGATGGATTCCCTGAAGAACGGGGAGATAATTTCGAACCAAGTGGAATACAACGTTCTGATTAGGGACATCGAGAAGGAGGTTCTTCCCTTCCTCAGAAAAGCTGAAATCGTCACAATCGCGTACTCTCCTCTGGCCATGGGACTGTTGACAGGCAAGTACGACGAGACCACGGAACTCCCCAAGGAGGACAGGAGAGCAAATATTCCATTATTTAGGAAAAAGGCCAATCTGAGGCGGCTAGAGAACCTATTGGGTGTGATGAGAAAGATAGCCAAAGTGCACAACGCAGGCGTGCCGCAGGTCGCGCTGAACTGGCTCCTCAGATCCGATGACGTTTTTCCCATACCTGGCGCCAAGAGCCCAGAGCAGGTAGAGATCAATGTCAGCGCCATGAAATGGAAGATGAGTGGGGAGGAGTGGAAGAGGATAACCGAGGCATCGGACAAGCTAGAACTTGACCTCTTCTTCGATTTCGATTCCTTTGGATGAGGATAGCTAGGAGTTTCCATTCTCCGCAGAGCAATTCGATTCTTTCTTTGGCAGGCATAGCTCAAACCTCCGATCGCACGTGAGGCCGACCGCTACCATGGCAAACCCGATGGCACTGACCAGGACCCCGTGGAAAACATGTGAGAGTGGGAATCGCACTCGTCCTCGTTGAGTTCGTAGAGTGCCGAGTCCCTATTGCTGTCCACATATTGGAAGCCGAAAGTCGCGGCAATTAGACACGAGATTACCAGTGTGAATCCGACATCGGACGGGAACTCCTCTCTTTCCAACCTGGCTGATCCCCGAATTCGCATTTGTCTACAAAAACTCGTCCTTAGCGAAGTACAAGAGCAGGAGTGCAGGGGCAGCCAAATAGGGAACAGCAAACATCATCAAGACAGTTCCAACCACTGCAAGCAATCCATGAGTTCGTCTGAACGCAGATATGGCACCTACTAGCCCACCAATTCCAAAGAAGAGCACCCACCAGCTCAATGCAAATATGTAAAAGCCGAATCCCGTGATTCCTGAGCTGCCTATCACTAGCCACATTATGCCAGCGAATGTTATGAAGACGGAGGGTACAAATATCAATATTCCAGCTGCTATCGCCAACCACTTACCGTAGGTTCGTCTAGCTGGCTCTGACAATCCCGTCTCCGTCTTCAGCCTTCCGTGCTCGTCATACAACTCTTCTGCGATCTTTCATTCCTCCTTTTGGTGGTTTTTTGATGATTTCTTCCTGCAAATCGAGAACTTCTGATGTCTACTTGCGTTTCTCATGAGTTCGCGGGTATTTGGTTTTTCGCCAGAGGCGTTTCATGTGCTTCACATTGAACAAACTGTGTAAGGCGAGTGATAGCCCTATGGCTTCCCCAGCTTCTTGATAAGGATAACCAATTCCGGTCTTATGCCAGATGTCAATCGCGCCTCCCAGAGAGCTTGAGGAAAAGAAATATCAAGACAACTATAGCAATGCTGAACAGAACAAAGACGGGCCAGAATTCCAAGTAGCTTGGTCTCTCAACGCCTTTCAGGTCAAACCTCACGATTTCATCTAGTGGAATGAACGCACTTACACCTCCGAATATGTATGCGCTCTTACCATCCCAAACCGCACAGGTCAGCTCACGAGGGCTCGGCAGATTCATCGAAAGTAGGGTGACAGTCTGGGAGGAGGGCACAAACCGCACGATTTCGCTCAACGTCGATTCGTTGTCCCTTCCTCCGAAGATGTATGCGCTTCTACCGTCCCAGATTGCCGATGTATGATATCTAGGGCCCGGCAATGTCACATTCAATACATGTACGGAATTGGTGCCCGGATCGTATCTCAGAATCTGATCGAATATGGAGGAATAATCTCTACCACCGAATATGTACACGCTACTACCGTCCCAAATAGCAGAAGTTCCCGCCAAACCGCCAGGGAGTTCGGCGGACATCACGGAAATCGTGTCTGTTGAGGTGTCGTATCTGATGATCTCTCTCAAGAAGGTCGTATCGTGCCCGCCAAACACATAAGCGTAGCTTCCGGCCCATACAGCCGAAGAGCCCACCCTCCCATTTGGAAGCGTGGCATTCATCACCTCTACTTCATTAATAGCGGGATCGTACCTGATGATACTATCGAGCCTGATGCCAAAGTCATCAGAACCGCCAAAAACGAAGGCGTGGCTTCCATCCCAGACCGAGGGTGCGCTCATTGTATTCGTGGGCAGGACATTCCTATAAGAGGCGAGGTTGCTGGACGAGTTGTAGGCGATGACCTGATCAAACACATCGGTCGTGTTTCTTCCACCGAACACGAAGGACTCATAGCCATTCCATACGGCCGATGCTCTGTAGAGTGGTTCGGGCAGGTGAGCCACGACATCGACTTTGCCCAGCCCATTGGCGCTCGACCTTGGAAGCCAAATCAATTGAGAAACCGCCACCAAGATTATCAGGCAAAGAGTCACAGTCCTCCTCATAGTAATCAGTCGTCCCCTATTCTCGGATTACTGAGATAAAGCTTCCGAGACTGAAACCATATAAGTCGGAAACTGATGCCTCGCGCATATGAGCGCCTACGACCGATGGGCCCGCTATTACGATCTAATCTACAGGGACATAGTGGATTACGAGACTCAGTGCAACGTTCTGAGGTCGATTTTCCGCGAATTGAGCGTGCCTGAAGGAGGAAGGATCCTTGATCTCGGATGTGGAACTGGCGGGCACGCGATCCCTCTCGCCAGGGCGGGTTATAGAGTGACTGGAATAGACAACTCCGAGCCCATGATTGAAATCGCTGCAGAGAAGGCGGGAAAAATGCCAGTGGAGTTTTTCCATCAGGACATGGAAGATCTGCACCTTCCAGGTGGGTTCGATGCTGCCATCTGCATGTTTGGCGGTTTCGGGCACATCACGGACATCGCCGACGTCAGGAGAGTTCTGCGGGGGATATCGTCTCTGCTGCTTTCCGGCTCCCCCTTTATCTTCGAATATTGGAACATGGGCGGTGTGAAGTCCGAGCACTCTGCGTCTCATGAAGCTATACAGGAGGGGCTAAAGGTCATAAGGCTTGCCAGGTCGCGGTTTGATTCCACAAGCAGAATCCTTGATATTGCCTTCAAATTTATCATCCAAAGCGGTGACCAGGTCTTGGAGGAATTCCTGGTCGAATCTCCCATAAGAATCTACGAAAGGGGCGAGATGGGTAGGCTTCTTTTGAGCGCTGACTTCGATGTCAGGGCAAGCTACGATGGCGACCGACTCTACGAAAAGAACGTCATAACCACACTTCTACGTCCGGCGCGAGAGAGAACGTTCAGGGTCCTGTGCATTGCTTTGAAACGATAGGCTTCCAGTCAGACCGACTCTGGTTACTGGACTCTTCATTCAGGTCTTTGCCTGGGTTCCGATCGCTCCACTATGATGTCAACCGAGTTCTCCCAGATGCCATGAAGGTTGCAGTATCCCAAGGCGTGAACGGTGGAGGACTTCTTCAGCTTCAAGGGAAATGTCACCTTCGGCTCCGCATAGGTAGGTCCCATTTCATACGTGCCCACGTGGATGGGATTATGCGATCTGCCCTCCTCCTCCACGAAGACCCGAATCCACTTGATGTGATGCTCCACCAGGTTTGGGTGAGGGACTTCCTTTCCGACGATAACCGTTACCTGAAACGCCTCCTCTGGTCTCGCACCATTCGGTGCTTCTATCGAAGGCGTGTGCTTCTCCTTGAGGGCCGCTTTCTCTTCTGCCTCCTTCGAATATATCAGGTCTCCGATCCTCTTCGTATCATTCCCCCTCATTCACAGGAGCTGCCCGGCTACTCTATCTTGACCCTGTGCCCCTTCCGCTTGGGCGTGGGCTTCTTCTTCGGGATGTCTATGCGAAGGATGCCCCCTTCCAACCGCGCTCTCGCCTTGTTGGGAATGACCTCGGCGGGCAGAGGCATCTGTCTTAAGCATGTCTTGTAGCTTCTCTCGTGGCGGTAATAGCCTTCCTCCTCTTCCTCCTCCTTGGATTCCATCTCACCGGATATCTCGATCGAGTCTTCGGTCAGGCTAATGTCGATATTCTCCTTGGGAATACCTGCCATCTCGGCCTCCACGACTATCTCCTTTCCGGTATCCTTTATATCAACAAGAGGTTCCCGAATTTCAAAGAGAGGTCTCTCCGGCCAGCCACGGAGCCATTCTCTCCTTCTCCATGGCCTTGACATTAACCAGGCGCCGGGCCGCCAGAAACTTCTATCCATCCACCTCTGGAAGTCCTCGAAATCCTCGTCCATTCTACGAAGCATGTCTCCCCATCGCGGGTGCCAAGGTGGTCCAGCAAACCTCTTGATTTCTACAGGCACCTTCTCTTCCTTCTTCTCCTTCTTCTTTGCCATATCTAACATCCTCCCCTCTTGTGTCGACAACTCTTCCGAATAACATTCCTGAAATACCGAGGGAAATATTAAAGACTTTTGAATCACCCGCCAGCCATCATACATGTTGTCGAACGGCAAATCCATACCTTTCCGAATTGTCCAACAGCTTTTTAATCCAGTTCCTTCTATTCCCTCGGAACAAAATGAAGATTATCGATTACGAGGACAGATACGCAGCCAAATTGGCGGACATGTGGAACAAGAGCGATGAAGGGTGGCCCGGAGGTCTCACCCGAGGCGTTCCCATGACAGCGGACAAGGTTAAGGAGAGCGAGAGCAGGGTCAGATGTTACGGAAGATTCATCATAATGGAAAAGGGCAAAGCAATCGGATTCGTGCGGGTGAACCCTTACATGCATGAAAAGGAGGCTGCCTATGTCTCCTGGCTGAATGTCCTGCCCACCCATCATGGGAAGAGCTATGGCCGCAAGCTCCTTTGCAGAAGCGTGGAGTGCACACTCGAGAATAAGCTCGAAAGATTGGACCTGCACACGTGGCCGGGCAACATGAAAGCTCTTCCCGCCTACAAGAAAACGGGGTTCTTCTGGGTTCCAAAGACCACGGTCTACATGCAGAACTATGTGCCCATGATAATGCAGTTCCGGCCAGCAGGGCCATACTTCGAAAAGCATGACTGGTACCACACTTTTCAGCGGCCAATAGAAATGGTAGAGGATGACGTTCAGGTCGAGGGTATGAACGTTTTCCCCTACACTTGGAGGGAGGGCGGGGAAGAAATCACGGTTTGGATTGACCGGGAATCGAGAGGAATAACTGGCTTCGAGAACAACGATGTCAAGGTCTTCGCGAAGCTCGACAGGCACGACGTTTTGGCTGGAATGGTTTGGAAGATGACGTGGGAGGTTGTCAACAAGAGTAGGAGCAAAATGGCGTGTCGTCTGAATGCAACCCCGCCCAAAGGGGTATCTCTATCTGTGAGAAAGAAGAAGTTCGACGTGCCCGCTGGAAAGAAAAGGAGGATGTCGTCCCGTTTGAAGGTCTCATTGGATGTCAAAGAGAAGCCTTGGGACGAAAAGAGCGACAGCGTTCTCACACGTTTGAGCATCGGTGATGAATCATTCGTCCTGAGGACCGGACTGCGCGTCAAGCAGGCCATAGAGATAGAAACTGATCCCGAGTTCATCTCTGTCGTCCCAGAGACGGAAAAGAAGGTGGTAGTCAACCTTAAGAGCAACCTGAAGAGAAGGGTGAAAGGTCGTATCCATTTTGAGGCGGACGGAGTGGAACTGGACAAGAAGAGCGCCCCTTTCACTATAACATCGGAAAGGACAGCTGGCGTTCCTCTCACAATCATATCGAAGTCATCCGAAACGAGGTCCTATCCGTTAAGAGCATGGACGGAGTTCGAGGGCTTGCGAACCAAGGAAAAGGTTCTGAGGGTCAGATGCGTTGGTCTGCATGGTGCGGTCTCGGACGTCGTGGAAGACCGCCTAGTCATGGAAAACGCCCAACTTCGCTTGGTTGCCCTTCGAAAGGGCGCCTTTATTGACTTGTACGACAAGGTCTCTAGATATCCCATAGCTGAATATTTCAATATGCGGCTCGGGCCACCTTTCTGGCCTTCCGAGCTTTCGAGGCTCGACTTTGGAATGAAGGTCAAGAACGAGAAGGTGAGCACAACTGCGACGCTCTCCACGGTTTCCGAGGAGAAAGGCGGTCTTAGAGTCTCGCTGCAAATAAAAATGTCTAGCAACGACTTGGTGCAGATTCTCCCAATATTGGAGAACAAGGGAAAGAAGAAGTTTGAAGGTCGAATCCAGTTCTTTGTTCACCGAGAGCTCCATGAGGATAAGATGACTATTCCTTCCAAATATGGCATGATTCAGGAGGAAGTAGTTCAAGATGATTTTCCAGACTGGATGGAGGACGTTCCGAAGAGAGGATATTTCTCAGAAACGTGGATTCATGCGGGAAACCAGGAGACGGGTCTGGGCATGATTTGGGATCCTGAATCCTCAGGAGAGGTGGAGCTCGGCGGGTGGGGAATGACAATCACTCTCGATTGCCCAGAAGTCAAACCAGGGGAGAAGAGAGAGCTGCCGCCCCTCCATCTAGTCGTAGCGAATCGCGACTGGAAGAGAGTTCGGAAGACATGGCTGCAGCTCTCGCGGGGGCAGGTCGAGTCGGAGGAGAGCATCAGTCCCCGCAGGGTGCTGGAAATTGCTACTCACCCAGAGCCTCTCGTTCTCGAGGACGAGACCGAGTTCAAATTGACAGTCAGAAACTCGCGAAATAAGAAGATTGATGCAAAGATAAGGCTTGATTTCCCCGCCAATCTGCGGGCGAACAGGAGAACTTTCGAGGCGGAAGACTTGTGCTTGGAGAACCCTTTTGAGGAGTATATCAGGCTCAAAGCGAGTAGGATAGGCCTCGGAGTCTTTTTCGCGAAGGCCCGCCTCTACACTCCTCTCTACGATGATGTCCTCCAGCTTCCCATCGTCGTGATAGGAAAACCTGGATCGGTTTCGGTTCGCGAAAGAAAGGGAAAGATTCGCGTTGATAATGGGCTCATGAACTTCACTGTTGTTCCAGGCTTTGCTGGTTGCATTACATCTTTGCAGAAGGATGGAATGGAGTGGGTTCTCTCCGCCTACCCAAGTCAAAGCCAGCTATCCTGGATACGACCTTGGTATGGGGGCTTGACTCCGATCGCGATGAAGGAAACGTTCTTGGGAAAGCTCCATGAGGAGAGATTCACTCACGAAAAGGTAACCAGAGGAAGATGGAAGGGCGTGAGAGTCCAGACAACGGCTAAGCGAGACGAGAAGCTCAGAGGGCTGAAAGTTTCGACTGAGTACCTGACAAGACCAAGAAGCAACGTGGTAGCGGTCCTTCAGGATTTCATGAACACCGGCAAATCCTCCCTGTATTTCGAGGGCGGCTGTTTCGGCTTCTTCCTGGTCGAGGGGTCGAGGAGAACGTCCGCATATTTCAGCAGGTCAGGATGGAGGCAGAGGAAATATACGAAGTGGGGTGCCTTCTCTATATCCGACAACCGAACAATCGTTGTCAGCAACTCGAGGAAGAGGGAGTCCGTCTGCTTAGTATCTCCATCGAGACGGTGCAAGGTCATGCTCTTCGACTTGGCTAGGGAGGGAAAGCACATTCTCGCTACCTCCATGATGTCTCTCACACCAAGGGAAAGTCGGAGGCTGATAAACTACATCGTACTATCAACAACTCCGAATGAGGCGAAGAAGTATCACGTGCTCTCGGAATACGTAGATGAGGACCTGAAAGATTGAGGTCAAGGTTCCCATTTCAATACTTCGAATCGAAAAATGAGTGGAATATTATGCCCCTTCACGAGGACATAAGGAGCAAGAGGATAGTGCTCATCCCATTCTGTCTGATTTCTCAGGGATTTCAAGCAAAGGGAATAGCGAGAGAGTATCCCGCTGTGGTGAAGCCCGTGATGAAGGAGCTCCTTGAGCGGGAAGTGAACCTGATACAGATGCCTTGCCCTGAGGGAATGTTTGGTGGTTACTCAAGAGGACTCAAGCGGGATCCCAAGGGAATCCGTGACTACGATGTGCCAGAATTCAGAGAGCTTTGCGCCATATTGGCGGATGATGTCATCGAGATGATAAGCGCAGCGATTTCCGAGGGCTTTCAGATATCTGCTATTCTAGGCATGGAGTATTCCCCATCCTGTGCGGTAAATCTCCAGGCGGACAAATCGCAACGGCCAGGTATTTTCATTGAGATCCTGATGAAGAGGCTTGAGGAAGAGGGCATCTCTATTCCTTTCATCGGTGTTGACAAAGGAGACACAGGATCAGCTGTGAGTGAGTTGAGACAACTCCTTGATTAGGATGCCTGACAACTGAGTAGGGACATCTCAATCGGAGGGGACCATTAGGGCAGCGAGACTGACTAGAGAAACACTAGCCGACTGCGCCAGTGAAGTACAAGAATGAGATAAGAAAGATCACGGCGAGAGTCGAGAAGAGGGCTATGCTCCTCAACGTCAAAGTTCTCCATCTAGGAACGGCTCGGAATGCTAAGAAGGTAGAGGCATAGTGGATTATTCCGAAGAATATCGTTCCCGCATAGATCAGAATGGCATTGAGAACTCCCACCCCAAAAGGAATGGACCATAAGATTCCGACCCCCAGGCAGGAGATCGAGAACACAGTCACGAAAAAGGTCCATGGTTGAAAGGATTGACTGCATTCCGAGAGAGCTTTCGTCTTTAGCCATTTCGCCTGCACGACCGCGAGCGGAAGATAGCCAGCGAAGGCTATCATGCCGAGTACGAATGTGGGCTTGGGGAATACGTCAGAAGTGAAGATAATGACGATCCAGCCAGGAAGTACGCATACGAGGGGCAAATAGAGCAGCAACATGCGGAAACCCGTCTCTTCAGTCATTCCAAGCCATCTATGCAGTCTCTCCACCGCTTGCTCACTACCTTCTAAGCTCACTTTTTTCATATTCGCCCTCCTCATTGTCTCTTTGATTCATTCTAGACTGGCGAAGATATAACCTTTCTATATCCAGAACTCCAGGTTCTATCAAGAGATTCGCTATTCAATAGTACAGCTTCTTGTATCATAACCCGGTCAGAAATGCTGCTGCTTTCTTGCTGGTCCGTGAACATTCGTAGATCGGTACAAGGAGACTTCGAAGGCATAATGAAAGTGGCCAAAACCCTTCATCCAGATTGGTTTGACAGCGTTGCAATTAATGAATCCATACCTCGTGATACAAGAATCTGCAAGGGGTGTATAGCTGAGGAAAGGGGAAGGATTGTCGGTTTCATCTTCTACTCCTTCAAGGGCGACAAAGCTAGAATCAAATGGATAGGCATTGACCTTGAATTCCAGAGACGAGGTATAGGTTCAGAGTTATACCTTGCGGTGGAAGGAGAGTTGAGAAAGACAGGGATTAGGGAGATCCGAGTGGAAACTGTAGCACAACAAACCAAGTACGAACCGTATGAGAGAACCAGAGCATTCTATGAGGAAATAGGTTTCCATGTGGAGAACGTAGAAAAGATCAGGAGCGATGAGACGGGCGAAGAATTCAACCTGGCCACCTACCTGAAGGTGCTATCAGAGTAGCAAATCCTCAAGCCGGGAGAATCCATCTGGATTAGGGAAGTACAAGAGACGCATTGGATCGTTACGAGCAGATAAGCCAACTCCGCCTAAATTGGAGAGATTCTTTCATCTCACCCAAGCGCGAAAACGCAAAAATGTGAGGAAAGGGGGTATCTATGGATACCCGCCGACCCAAAAGTCTTCCTTTCCTCTTTCGTATGTTCTCAAGGAGTAGTGCACGTTGAACCTGCGCAGAACTTCGTGGAGCTCATTCACCTTAGTCCAATACTCTCCCTCGTTCTGCCAGTTCCATCTCTCATCCCAATAGTAGGCATAATCATACCTGCCCCACACGGGGTTCCAGCCCATATTCCTCAGCTCTGTCGTCAGGTGTTCGGGCTGGGCGCTATTGGGACTCAGGCGCACTTCTAGGTATGTCACGTATCCACCCATGTGTTCACCTAGTGCTCCCACAATAGAACCGCTAATAACCTTTCCGTGACTATTATCGCCATGGATAATGATATGGCCCCAGATTGCTAGACGGTATTAGACAATAGATTCGACAAGAAAATCCGAGAGCTCAGTAGATGTGCCTTGCAACCTCCACCACGACCGCAGTTGCAATCGCCATCCCCACAACGAGCCATGGAGGAATCTTCAGCGCTTTGTCATCCTCCTGGTCAAAATATCGGATAAGCCCAGCGGCTGAATGAAATCCCTCAGTCTTCTTTTTCTTCGGCATCTACACGTATTATTTGTCTGGCAGTATAAATAGATTTGCAGGGTGCTATGATATGAGGAAGAGGCCACGCAAGTGCTGAGTCCAGAATCACTGGGTGACTGACCCCGGACAGAGAGTAGGTGATGTAGAATCGTTGGTCTAGGTGGCCAAAGAGATACCTTTTGGACCTTGTTAGCTAGCAAAGCCAGCACCATGTCAAAGTTTCTAGGAGAAGGGGCAAAGGGACAGGATCGACTATCCATTCTACATCACCCAGAGAGTAAGGAGCAAATTATAAATACGCTGGAGGCTAATCTTAACCAGTCAAACAGGGGAGGAAAGACATGGCAGAGGAAAACACAGTGTACATTGGAAGAAAACCGACCATGAATTACGTCCTCGCAGTAGTGACGCAATTCAACAGCGGCTCGGATGAGGTGATCATCAAAGCCCGCGGAAGAAGCATCAGTAGGGCTGTGGACGTTGCTGAGATCGTCAGAAACAGGTTTGTGCAGGATGCGAAGATAAAGGACATTCAAATCTCCACAGAACAGCTCACTGGAGAGGAAGGTCGGACCGCCAACGTATCCAGCATTGAAATATTCGTAGGCAAGTAGTATCCCGGATTTCCGTTGTCTCCGTTGCGGAGGGTGCAGTAAGTTAGCACGTAGGAGGAACCATACTACGGATTTGCCGCGGCTTTTTTCGGACAATAACAATCACGCCTCTGAATCCTCTGTGAACTCGGGTTTGGACCGAAACCCGAGGCTGACCGTGGTTATAGGCGAGGACGAGATCTCTCCACACTATTTTGGGACTCGGAAACATACTTATATCGACCCAGTTAGTTTAGGAAGGCTTGACGACGGACAAGATGAAAGAAGAGATAATCAGAATGGCGAAGGCATCCAATCTTCATTCCTACCTGAAGGAAGAGTCGTTGTGCGATTCCTGTCTCGGGAGGCTGTTTGGCCGCCTCGGTAGCGGCTTCACGAATTCTGAGCGGGGAAGAATGATTCGTGAGGGACTCAGGCTCCATAAAGAAGTGTCCTGCTCACTCTGTGGCAATCTCATCAATGAAATCACCAAGTTTGCCAGACTCGTGGAAAGCTCTCTCTCAGAGTTCGATTATAAGACCTTCCTCATCGGCTCCAGGGTCGATCACGAAATAGTAGAGAAGGAGGAGTCCCTATGGTCCGAGCTAGGGCTTGAGCACGCGGAGCCCATCAAAGCTGAGATCAACAGGGAGATTGGCAAAATCGTGGAAGACACCACGCGTAAGATGGTCGACTTCGAGAGACCAGATATCATGGCGATCGTGGACACGAGGTTCGACTTTGTCCAGTTGCAGGTGAATCCCCTCTTCGTATGCGGAAGATATAGAAAGCTAAGGAGGGGGATTCCTCAAACGAAGTGGCCCTGCAGGGAGTGTCTGGGCAAAGGTTGCGAAAAGTGCAACAACACTGGAAAGATGTACCCAACGAGTGTGGAGGAGATCGTGGCCGGTCCCTTCATAGAGCAGACTGAAGGACTGAGTGCCTCCTTTCACGGAATGGGGCGAGAGGATGTGGACGCCTTGATGCTTGGGGACGGCCGCCCCTTCGTTATAGAGGTGAAGGAACCCAGGCGGAGATCGATCGATCTAAGGGCGATTGAAGAGGAGATAAACAAGTCCGGAATAGTCAATGTAGATTGTCTCAGGTCTTCCGATCGGAGGGAAATGGTCCAAATGAAAGAGGCTAGGCCCACGAAGACATACAGCCTCAAGGTTAGCTTCGGGGACATAGTGGAGAAAGAAAACCTTAATGAAGTAGTTAGGTCATTCAAGGGAATGGAAATCGCTCAGAGAACACCCCACAGAGTGCTTCGCAGAAGGGCAGACCTCGTCAGGCGAAAGAAAATACTGGATATGGATGCAAAGTCGCTTGGTCCCAAGAATGCAGAGATAATCCTAACCGCCGAGGCGGGAACCTACGTGAAGGAATTCATAACTGGAGACGAGGGTCGCACGAAACCCAGTCTCAGCGAAAGGCTCGGAGTAGCCGCTGTGGTGGATGGGCTCGACGTGATACAAATACACGAAAGTGAGTGAAATGGGAAGGACCTCGAAAGGCCCAAGGAGAAGGACCAGGAAGAAGCTCCGGAAGCGAGCTAGAGAGAGGGGACTATCTCCCATAACGAGGCGGTTCGTGAATTATGAAGAGGGGGATATGGCAAACATCATGATAGACCCAAGCATTCACAAGGGTCAGCCTCATCCCCGCTTCCATGGGCTCACTGGAAGGATTTTGGAGAGAAGAGGAAGAGCGTATCTGCTGGAAGTCAGGACCGGAAAGAGGCTCAAACAGGTCATTGTCCGCCCTGAGCACTTGCGCAAGGCCAAATAGGGGCGGTTGTAGATGGATGAGAAACTTTTGTCCCTTGGGGAAGTGAAGAAACTACTCGAAAAAGAGGGTAAGGAAAGAGAGCTCACGTCCGAGCAGACGCTGGCTCTACAGCACTCGGAGACTTTTGCAAGGCTCGGTCCCATGAACGTTAGGAAAATCGTGAAGGAGCTTGTCAAGATGGAGCATATCAGCGAATTTCATGCATGCAAGATAGCAGATCTTCTTCCGACTCGTCCAGATGATGTCAGGGCAATCTTTGCTAAGGAGAGGTTCACCCTCAGCAAGGAGGAGATTGAGAAGGTAATCAAGACCGTTGAGAAGTATCTTTGAGAGGGAAGAGCTTGGAGGACTACGCGCACATTCTTGATTATCTTCCACAGGGGAGGCATGAGGGTGTCAGGTACAAGAGGGAGCCTGTGGCGTACGCCCTGGGCGAGGACGAGTTCAAGCTCTTTGAGCTGATTCCTAAGGAAAATGCAGTCCTCACTGTCGGGGATAGGGTCTACATCGGAAAAGAAGTCGAAAAGAGGGATGCCATTCTTCACGTCAAGAGGAGGGTCAGCTACGATGAGCTCACAAATGCCGCGCAGAATGAGCTTCCCTTCATGATCGAGAGGATAGTTAAGGATAAGGAAGACAAGTTCATTCAGTTTTACAATCACGCTCAAGCGATAACAACGCGATTTCACATGCTCGAGCTTCTTCCAGGGCTTGGCAAGAAGACTATGTGGGCTGTTGTGGAGGAGAGAAAGAAGGGACTCTTCAAGAATTTCGATGATATTGTGGAAAGGGTTCCCAACATTCATCGGCCCGAGAAGCTCATAGTGAAGCGGATCGAGCAAGAGCTGTCCGACCCAGAGCAGAAGTATCATCTATTTGTCGCGAAATAAGTATTGGCGGTGTTCTCGAAGGAAACGGGATTCGAGCTCTCTGTTCCTTGCGGTCTCTATTGTGGGAACTCCGAGATATATCGAGCTTGCAGGGATGAGAAGTGGAAGTTTTCATTTCTGCAGAACGAAGATAAGCTATTAGATGGAAAGTTGTCCAAACTGCTCGTCGGATAACAGCGGATTAGTGGGATGCGCTGAGAAATCTTGGCGGGCTTCCTTTTTTCAGCGATACAGAACTCCGTTCTCTCAGGAGAGCGACACGAAGAGGGGATAGCGAGTCGCAAACCATTATTAGTTTCACAGACCCCCTCAACCAATGTTTATGAAGTCAAGAAGGATATGGGAAGATAGAGATGCTTCCTGATTCCGAACTCATTTTTCAAGATTCCAAAAGCGTCAGAAGGAGTTCCCATTGCCTCTTGTGCAAAGGTTCCAGAAATCTATGTGGCAAGAGTCGGTGCCCCATTCTGGTGAAATACTATTTCCGATCCAAAGTAGTTCCTCTCATTGACAGATTGGATTTGGATGGATCCTCACCACCGAGTGTCTTCGTGGGGAGACTTGGGTATCCAAAGGTGTATGTTGGCCCGATGGTTCCTCCCGTTCATGGGAATACAGAAATCCTGGACCTTCCAGAGAGATGGCTTGACAAGAGCATAGATGATATCATTAACTTCCGATTTCAGCTCGTTAGAGGAATGCACAGGACATCTGTCCACGACCTTGAGAACCCAGGAAAGATTGTCGATCTTACGCGGGAATTGGCAATGGCCACGTACTCGGCAGATGTGGAGGCGCAATTCTCCAAGAAACCGTCATCGAGATTGGTCCTCGATGAGTCAAGCCAGCCCATGGGTCCGTCCGCCCCGCTGAGAATGTTCGATGTCGACAACCTTAAGATAGATAGGAGGATTGACAGGGCATACAGTGACTGGGACCTTTTGGCCAGAGACGCAGTGATTGAGCTATACCAGCAGGGAATTCCCATTACAAAGGTCCAGAGGGCTTTCAGCGTTGGTGCCTTTGGATTGAAGAAGAATAGGAGAATGGTCCCAACAAGATGGAGCATCACAGCTGTGGATGATATCACGGGTAAGGAGCTGAGGGAAGTTGTAAAGACCTTCTCAACGATTGATGACTATCGGGTCTATTGGTCGTCGAGGCTCGACAATAGATGGGCCATTCTGATGATGCCAACAAGTTGGAGATATGAGCTTATTGAGGCGTGGTATCCCGAGACGGTTTGGAATCCGAGGAAGGGGAGCAGGATATTGCTTCTCAACGATTGGGAGGGATATAAGGGTCGAACGACGTATGCAGATATAGGCGGCTGTTACTACGCTGCTCGCTTGGCGGTGAGCGAAGCATTGATTCGGGAAAGAAGACAAGCAGGGACCCTCATACTGAGGGAAACCCATCCCGGATATATCCTCCCGGTTGGTGTATGGAACGTTAGGGAGAATGTGAGGAACGCCTTGCGCCATCCCTACGAAAGCTTCGATTCCCTCAAGAGGGCTCTTCTTTACATCTCAAAGAGAATGGCCATTCCCATCAAGAGATGGATAAGGAACAGTCATCTCCTGAAGGAAATGCTCTATCAAAGGAGGCTAGAGGATTTTGTCACGAACTAGCTCGAGGGAGTATCCCCTCAGGCCCATCCTGTCCGTTGGCGCAATCATAAGAAAGGGAGGAAAAATTCTCATAGTCAAGCGAGGCGTCGAGCCTGGGAAGGGGAAATGGAGCGTACCCGGAGGTGCGGTTGAGCTAGGAGAGACTGTCGAAGATGCTGTCGTTCGGGAGGCATTTGAGGAGTCTAATCTAAAGGTGACACCCCTGAGATTGGTGGGATACTACGATTACATAGGGGTGGATTCCAGCTCTGAAATTAGGTTCCACTACGTCATCATATATTGGCTGTGTGATTATTCCCGAGGAGAGGCGAGGCCGTCCTCGGACGTGACGGAAACCAGATGGATCGGCTTCGAGGAATTGGATAATTACGATGTTACGAAAGGGACCCTGAAGATGATTCGAAAAGTCGAGAAGGAGATGAGCGGGGTCGAACATGAAGATTAGGGAGGTTAGCTGCAAATCCGCATTGTCATACTCGCGTCTCCCGGGATATAGATATGCTCTCAACCCATATAGAGGATGTTCTCACGGATGCAAGTACTGTTATGCGAGTGCTGTCTTGCGAGAGACGAGGCCTTGGGGCGATTTCGTCGATGCTAAGAGAAATCTTCCTGTCCTCCTCGCGAGAGAGCTCAAGAAAAAAGAGAAGGGGGTCGTGGGGATAGGAACAGTGACGGACGGTTATCAGCCCATTGAGAGGAGGTACAGGATTACCAGGATGTCTCTCGAGCTTTTACTGAAGAACGACTTCCCCGTGAGCATTCAGACGAAATCTTCTCTAATCCTTCGAGATATTGAGTTGCTCTGCAAGTTCGAGGAAATCAACGTCGGATTTACACTCACGACTCTGAATGAGAAATGGAGAAGAGTATTCGAACCAGGAGCTTCGTCCCCTCATGAAAGACTTGCAGCAATGAGGGAGCTTTCTTCACGGGGAATCAGGACCTGGGCCTTCATCGGTCCAATCCTGCCACTGGTGACGGAAGAGAATCTGGAAGGGCTCCTGAGCAGCATCAAGGATGCAAACGCCTCCGAGGTCTTGGTCGACAAATTGAATCTAAAGAGAGATACATGGAAAAAGCTCGAACCTGTTCTAACAGAACACGGCATGAAAGAGACTTGGTGGTCCATACTGAAGAATGACCGTGGTTACTTCGAGAAAATCGCGAACCAGATATTTCGAGCTTGCAGAACGAAAGGGATTAATTGCCTGAGCGCCTTTCGAGGCGCGTGAAAATCAGGGTGACCCATCTTATCGTTGCCATCACGGTCATCATACTCATCCCTGGTGCTTGGGTGTGGTTGTTCTTCGAGCCACCAAGTGGGGAAGCTTGTGAGTGCTCTATCTCCCATACCTTCCAGGGTTCCTTCTATATCAATGACGCGGGCGACCCAAAGGGAGGGTTCGAATACGCCGCCGAATACAACGCAACTTTGACGGTCACGGAAAGTTCTGGGGCGCTTGTGCTCAATCAGATTTCCGGTCCTGGTGACATACTGACGAAACATCTCTACGAGGTGAGATGTCTTTGCCTCGAGGACAATATTCTCGTATTTGGACTGGATGGAAATGAAGTGGTTCTCATTTGGGATCTAGTAGACCCCGTTTGGGATGGAAATTATAGTGAACATTACATAGCCTCATGGGGTTCCGATGCACCGGACGAGGCCAGGCGAGGCCATATCCGTGCGAGCTATTTCCCTGGCTTGCTAAGTCACTATTACGTGGAACTCAGGCTCAAATAATCGGTGAAGAAGAATGGCGGAGAGGTTGAGGTTAAAAATAAAGGCAAGAGGCCTTCTCTACACCGATCCGCTCTGGAATGCGCTTCCTATATATCGAGTGTTCCACACCTCCACTGGAGAGCAGGAGATTCTCGTCGACGCAATGGAAGACCCGCGAGCGCTCATGACAATGAGCTACCATCAACCGACACTCATATCCATGGTCGGGAAGAAGGAAGAAGCCATCCGCATGCTCCTCGATCATCTTGAAGGCGGGAAGGAATACAGATTTCACGCTGTCGACAGAAACATCGCTGACCTGATTCGAGAGGGTTTCAGGGTGATCTGGGACAACCCTTCCTGGCTCTACACTCTTGCGAGAAAGGACCTTAGAGGGGAGGTCCGACATGAGGTCTCCGCGTTGAGACCGGAGGATGCTGATACAATCAATCGATATTGGAACCCAGGCGAGGATTCCACTCACTACATTCGCAGAAGGATAGAAAAGGGCCTCTCCTATGGCATAAGGGTTGATGGTGAGCTTGTCGCATGGGATGCCACCCATCTCGAGACAGATGAAGTCGTCATGCTTGGGTTTCTCTATGTGAAAGAAGGATTCAGACAGAGAGGATTCGCTATGTCTATTGCTACGACAATGATAAATGCTGTCTTCGAGAAGGGCAAAACGCCAATCTGCCACATATTCACAGATAACGAGCCTTCCATAAGACTCACTGAGGAGATGGGCTTCAGGAGAAGAGGAGAACAGGTCTGGTTGAGGGCCGTGCGACCATGAGAATCATGCCTTTGGCAGCTGACAGCATGGGTGCGAGGAGTATGGCGACCTATCTCGAAACAAGAGACTGCAGGATCCTCGTAGACCCCAATGTACGACTCGCTCCCAAGAGATTCGGTCTACCTCCTCATACATTGGAGAAGAAGAGAAGGGCGGAGATGTGGAGGGGAATCAGGGATAAAGCAAGAAAGGCAAAAGTGATCACTGTCAGTCACTACCACTATGATCATCACAATCCCGATGCGCCGAGCGTCTTTCGAGGGAAAATCGCACTTCTGAAGGACTACGAGAAAAAGACAAATACCAATCAGAAAAGGAGGGGTAGAAGGTTCGCCAAGCTGATTCAGAAATATGCCAAGGACATCACAATCGCGGATGGTGAGGAATTCCAATTCGGAAGAACGAAGATCATTTTCTCCAAGCCAGTGGTGCACGGTGCAAAAGAGAGAATGGGCTATGTCCTTGAGGTCTGTGTCCGTGAGGGCAACTACGCCTTCGTCCACACATCGGATATTGTTGGCGGGTGCGCTCGTAATCAAATCGACTTCATAATGGAGCAAAATCCTCAGACGGTCATGATGGACGGTCCCCTGAGCTATATGATGGGAACCTACGGGAAGAAGAATATGGAACTCTCTCGAAAGAATACTGTACGCCTCATCGAGGATTCGGACTTGCGCACGCTCATAATAGATCACCATTTGCTCAGAGAGAAGAACTGGGTGGAAAGAATTCCCGACGTTTTCGAGTCCGCGAAGAGGTCAAAGGTCAAGGTTCTCACCTCTGCCGGATACACGGGCAAGAACGATGACCTCCTTGAAGCCAGAAGAAAAGAACTCTTCGGAAAGAAAAAGCGTTCGCGTCGTAGGAGAAAGAAGTAATGGTGGAATATGAGGTATACAGGGCGAAGAGGATTCTTATCGTTCATAAGAAAGTCGATGAGGGCTGGTATTGGAACAAGTATGCAGCCCATCCGTATGTTGGATGCTTCCATGGCTGTCACTTCTGCTATTCAAGGGCGGAGAAGTACATGCAGTATCCAGACCCCACTGATTTCGCAGAGAGGATAAAGGTCAAGATAAACGCGCACCGACTGCTGCGTAAGGAACTCCCGCGGGTGGAGAGGAATGTCATTGTGACGGGTGACTACCAGCCCGCGGAGAAGAAGTTCGGCCTCTCCAGAAAGATGCTGAAGGTCGTTCGCGATCTCCGTTTTCCAGTGCACATAGTAGAGAGGTCGCCATACCTGATGAAAGACCTCGACATTCTGGAAGATATTAGAAAGCAAACGTGGTGCTGTATCTCTTTCTCCTTCTCAACAGTGGATGAGGGTCTATCTCGGCTTCTTGAGTTCAGAGCTCCTTCACCGCGTAGCAGGATGAGGGCGATAAGGGAACTCGCGAAGCGAGGATTTCTCGTTGGTCTCTCTTACATGCCGATTGTTCCATACATCACTGACAGCATCGAGATGATGGAAGAGACCATAGCAACCGCAAAGGAGAACGGTGCCAAATTCGTCCTATGTGCTTCCATGACAATGGAGAGCTGGCAGAGAGATTGGCTCATGGATTTCCTGAGAGAGAACTTTCCCGAGCTGGTTGACAGGTATGAAGACCTATATGCTGGAAATTCCTATGAGCCGAGGCGGGACTATACAAACGAGATAATGAAGAGAGCTTCTGATCTGTGCAAGAGATATGACATTGATGAGAGAATCCCGAGGCCTGTCTTCGATGAAGGATGGAGCAAACAGGCAAGTTTGGACAGTTGGAATCGATAGGAAGAAGCCTCCAACAACTTTAGGTATCCCTTGGGCTATACCCCTATTGACTTCCCAGAAAGAGTCGGAGGGGAAATCTTGACTTGGCACGAAAAGAGCCTGGTCAGGTGGGGCTTCAACGATATCCCCGCCACGAGAGAGATGGAGATTCTTGCCGCTGAATTCTGCAACATGTTCTCTCCTTTCTTCACACCTCTCAAACTCGAAATGTACCGAAAGACGGGAGATGTGAAAATCACTCTAGAGAGCATTGGAATAATCCCTGCGATTGTCAAGGAATACGGGTACGCCGACCAGCCAATGACTGTACTTTGCAAGAGCAAGGTGAGGAAAACGAGCGGTTTTCTCTTAGAAGAGCTGGAAGTTCCAGGAGATGGAGCTGATTCCTCCATCTTCGTGGGCATTGACGAAGATGGTTACCATTACATCACACTTGAACTGAATTCCGATGAGTGGTTCAAGGATGACACTGATTCGGAATGGTTAAGGATGTTCAATAACTGTTTGGCCGAGGCAGCCAGAGTCCTTGAAGTGGGTGAGGTCGTGTGTGATTGCTCAGAACCGAAGATTGATGACCTGGTTGACGATGACGGTTTCTCATCCCGAATGATTCGGAAACCCGCTTTGAAAAGAGAGAGCACTGGCCAATAGTAAGAATCTGAGATGCCTGCTATGGCAAATAGAACTCGCAATTGCGAGAATCACCACCTCACCATTATATACGTCTCGATTTCTCGTTTCCTCGATTTCCATGGATAGAGAGAGATACGAACTTGTGCTGGGAACCGTAGTACTGGTGTTCGGTATCATCATATTGATCGTCGTCCTTTTGTTTGCCTTCGGGCTGGCCTCCTCGCCAGGCAAATTCTTTGAGGATCAATTGCCCGAAGAAGAGGTCGTGGAGGGACCGAGCGCTTCCTTTAGTTGGACAACTGACAACTACGAAGTCATTTTTGAGGATGCATCAAGGAGAGGTGATGCGGATATCGTGCTCTGGGATTGGGACTTTGGGGATGGGAATCAATCCAATCTCCAGAACCCGACGAAAGTATACCCTGATGAACGAGCCTACACCGTTTACCTGACTGTGGAAGATGAGAATGGAAAGAGTAGCTCAGCCTTTGGCCTTGTGGAGGTTGATAATAACACCGCACTGAGCGGGAGGAGTCAACCTGAGTTTGGTGGGTTCGAATCGAATATTGATTTCATAAGGATACTCCTACCGCTTGCTTTGGCGGTTCTCGTTGTTGGGCTATTTTTCGCTATGGTCGTGGTTGGAGGCTATGTCACGAAGGCAGGTTGGAATCTGATAAAGCCCAAGCCCGAGACCATCAAAGTTAGAGTCAAGCCAAAGGATTTGGAAATCGAGCCCGTTCATGCGCCTCCAGCCGAGCAAGCTCCTGCGTATCAAACCATCCACCCGCCAAGTCAAACCGGACCGCCAGAAGTTCAGCCTCAGGAGGATCCTCCGCCTCCACCCTAGGAATAGCTTGTCTTGGGATTGCCGACGAACGAGAGGAAACCTTTTGTAAGCCCGAGGGATCTATTCGAACGAGGATCTCATGGCGGAATCTTGCGTCAAGTGTGGGAGTGGCACTAAGACGAGCCTTCAGGTGTCTCTATTTGCTCCTTACAGGCCAGGTGGATCGACTGTGGAGCAGAAATGGCCTCTGGCACTCATCGTTTGCGAGAATTGTGGATACGCTGAGTCGTATGTAGAGAGGGAAGATATTCCGAGATTAAGGTCACTATCCGAGACACAAGAGAGGCTATCAAAGACGAAAGTCCAGGCGCTCAAGTGATACATGCCGGGAAAAAGCAGTTTAATATGCGAGCGCTCATCCCATTCCCGTGAAGGAGACTCAATGTCTCATAGAGGAACTCAAGAAGAACAGAGTTGAGCAGCCATCCTGGGTTGCGGAAAGATATATTGGCACTCGCCTCGAGAGTTTCGGCGTAAGAAAACCGACGATTCACTCATTGGCCTCGAAATACGCAGCATCCCACAGGGACTCTGAGCTTGAGGACATACATCAAGTCGTTGACGAGCTCTGGCATGCAGACATTCTTGAGGCAAGAAGCCTGGCGGCATCTATATTGAAGAAGTTCAGGGGGAGGCTTGACAGGAGTTCGTTCGATTTAATAAGCAAATGGTATGATGATGTTGACAACTGGGCAAACTGCGACGACATCTCAGTCTTCGTCCTCTCAGAGTTCATGTTTAGAGATGACGATATAACATCTCGGGTGTCAAGCTGGGTTCAATCGCCCAATTTCTGGAGAAGGCGGGGAGCGGTGACATCGACCATACCAGCCAACAGAGAAGGACGCTCCGATCCGAGGTTGGTCATAGACATGGTTCATAGTCTCCTCGAAGACGATGAATATTTTGTGAGGAAGTCCCTCGGCTGGGTCCTACGAGAACTGGGGAAAAGCGAACCAAAGGCGGTAGCGTCTTTTCTCAGGAAAAACGCGAGGAAGCTAGACACGGATCAGCTGAGAAAAGCGGTCAAGCATATTCCCGAAGGTCTCGTGGCGGGAATTCTGGAATAGCGGAGGCGAGGTATAGTATTTGGCGGGCGTTCTGCCAGAACTGTAGGGGTGACAAAAGGATAAATATCGCCATTCCTTATCGAGAAACAGCTTGATATCCCATTCTTAACTGGGAGGGGATGAAAAATGGACTGGGGAATGAAAAATCGTTTGTCACGAATACTTAAGCCGAAAACTGGGCACACCGTTATGCTGGCGATCGACCATGGCTATTTCTTGGGCCCAATGACGAAGTTGGAACAACCGAAGAAGACACTGGATCCGCTCATTCCATACGCAGACTCCATAATGCTCACCAGGGGCGTGCTTCGTTCTTCCGTCGCAGCCACAATCGACAATCCAATTGTCCTCCGAGTGTCGGGGGGAACGAGCATAGTCGGGGAAAACCTTGCAAACGAAGGGATTACCACTTCTATGCATGAGGCAATTCGCCTGAACGCAGCTGCTGTGGCTCTTTCCATATTCGTGGGAACACCCCATGAGCGGCAAACACTGCTCAGCCTGTCCGAGCTCGTCAATCAGGGCGAGGAGTACGGCATACCTGTGTTGGCGGTCACTGCAGTGGGCAGAGAACTGAAAAAGAGAGACGCGCGATATCTTGGATTGGCCTCCAGGATAGCGGCAGAACTCGGAGCTCACATGGTGAAGACATACTATTGCGAGGATTTCCATAAGGTTGTCGAGGGCTGCCCAGTTCCGATTGTAATCGCTGGCGGTCCGAAATTAGAGACGGAGATGGATGCCTTCGAGATGACGCACAATGCCATTCAGACGGGCGCGGTAGGAGTCGATATGGGTCGGAACATATGGCAGAATGAGAACTCCGTCCCCATGATAAAGGCTGTGCGGGCGATTGTCCACGATAACGCTACACCCAAGGAAGCGATGGACATCTTCAATAGCGCAAAGAGCGGTGAAGCCTAGCTTCTCACATTCTCTTCGACAGACCAGGAGCATTCATTGAGGGAGAGGAAGCCATGCGAGTCGCTATGTACTACAGCAATCAGGACATCAGGCTCGAGGAGATTCCAAAGCCCACAATCGGAGAGGATGAGCTTCTCGTCAAGGTCATGGCGAGCGGGATATGTGGCAGCGATGTCATGGAATGGTATCGAATTGAGAAGGCTCCCCGCGTCCTTGGGCATGAGATTGCAGGAGATATAGCTCAAGTAGGTAGCGAAGTAAGCGGATATGAGACGGGACAGCGCGTCTTCGTCTCCCATCATGTTCCGTGCATGGAATGTCGATTCTGTCGGAGAGGGCACCATACGGTGTGCGAAACACTCAGGACGACAAACTTCGACCCTGGCGGGTTCTCTGAGTACATCAGGGTTCCATCCAGCAATGTGAAGCATGGAGTCTTTCCGCTCCCTGATGAGATCTCATACGAGGAGGGTGCCTTCATAGAACCTCTGGGATGCGTCATCAGAGGTCAGAATAAAATCGACGGGGTGAAGGATAGCAACGTTCTCATAATTGGAAGCGGACTTACGGGACTCCTCCATCTACAGCTGGCGAAGGTTCGGGGAGTTCGGAGCGTTGCTTGCACCGACATAAGCGAATACCGTCTTTCAATGGCCCACAAGTTTGGGGCGGATGCCGCATTTCATGCAAATGAGGATGTCCCGAATCTGTTGAGAGAGCTATTTGAGGGGCTTTTGGCGGATGTCGTGATTGTGTCCACAGGAGCGAAAAAGGCAATAGAGCGGGCATTGTCCTGCGTTGAGCTGGGCGGTTCCATTCTCTTCTTCGCACCGACCGATCCTGAAACGGTGATTTCGATGCCATTCAACGAGCTTTGGTTCAAGAACATCACGATAACAACATCCTACGCAGCCAGTCCCGAGGACATCAGGGACGCTATCGATCTAATCTCCTCCCGAAAGATTCGCGTTCAAGAGATGATAACCCACAGGTTCGGCCTTGAAGATACCGCCAAAGGTTTTGAACTCGTTCGGAAGGCTGGTGACTCGCTCAAGGTTATCATTAAACCCCAGAAATAAGCCGCCAGATCAGAGATCCCTCGGATTCATACTACTGAGACTTTTGCAGGGCGCCTTGAACACGGTCCTAATCCCTCGACGGGAACGTTCCCAAAATCGTTCAGGGTGGCAATCCAAACTTTGTGATTGTTCAAGGCAGTGCGCTCCCCAAGCACTGAATAGTGTCTTGTTTCTTATGGATCAAAGTCAAAGGACTATGCAGCTCCCGCTAGAAACCCAAGGACAAATATCTGAACACCCGCAAGGTTTATTCCTATACCGACGGCGATCTCTTTTATGATGTCCTCTATCTCCCTCTCATATCTCATAAATCGAACTCTCGAGAGGGAATATTTTCCCCAGGCTACAGGTTGCCCGTCTCGTTCGATACAGATTTCACCTCTCATTTTTCTTATCCTTAGTTCGTACTTCTTTCCCCTGTAATAGAAAGACCTATCCTTCAAATAGGGCAGTTCCAGAACTGTTTCTTCTCCTTGCTTGAGAATATGGACACGGTTCGCAAATACGCTGTGTCGCACAATGCTCAGGATTTCTCCTGAATCACCGACGATGTCATAACTGAGAGCAATGAGCTTCTTGAGCACTCTTGCCAGCTCAGAATACTGCGTACCGGTTGGGATTACAAGATATTCCTTGGAGCCTTCTTGAAGTCTGATGTTTCCATCTAGACGAGTAGCGACCTCCAGCACAAGCCACCCCCCTTGAGTAATATATTGGTCTCGACAATATTTCAATATATTCCAAAACTGCATCCTGGGTAGACTCTTCGCTAAGCCAATAGGAAGATTGCCAACTGTGCCATTACAGATCCTGTCTCCTTCCTATTCTGAATCTCTTCATCAAGGAAGAAAACTGTTTCGCGGAGACCATTTTCCAGCTAGATTCCTAATCGCGACACGAGTATGCTCCCGAGGGGATTCGAACCCCTGTCTTCGGCTATCCCCGATTCCCGCCAAAACGAAAACCGCGAGAGGCCGAGATGATTGGCCGGACTACACTACGGGAGCGCGAGCTGAATTATGGGTGATAATTAGATAAACCTTTTTACCAGAGAGAACTTCTCTGCGATTGTGAAACTGGTGTATTGCTCATCTTGTGATGAGGTCTTCATGAAGAGCAGGATTGAGAGGAATCTGTGCCCCAATTGCAAGGCTAAGACCAGAAGCGTTAGAGTTGGACCTTCATGGCAATATGTCGCTGCCACCATTATTCTAGTAGCTGGTGCAGCCTCAATCATACTCTTGGACACACAGGATTTCATACTGAAACTCCTCCTTTTTATTGTATTTGCGATACTCGCATTCTCACTTTCGAGCTGGGGTGTGGAGGACCAAAAGAAGAAGGCTCTAGTACTCGCAAGAAAGGAGGAGGAGAAATGAAGATAGTGATTGGCCAGGTTCAACCTGAGTTGGGCAAAAAGGAGCGAAATCTGGAGAAGTTAGAGAGAGTGGTTTCGGAGAATGAATGCGACCTCGCTGTCTTTGGTGAGCTATATCTGACGGGCTATATGTGCAGGGATGACTTCACTAGACTTGCCGAGGAATTGTCTGGTCCATCGGTTTCCAAGATCAAGAGTATCGCAAAAGAGAGCGGGATTCACATCGTCTTCGGAATGCCAGAGACAGATGGAAAGACAAGGGGAATCTACAATTCCTCTGTTCTCGTCACTCCTGAAGGAGGAGTGTATTCGTACAGAAAGCTGCATCTAGCGGATTTTGGGCCATTCGAAGAGAGTCTCTTCTTCGGAAGAGGGTCCAAGCTGGAGGTATTCGATACTGAGATAGGATGCCTAGGGCTTCTCATCTGCTTCGACATCTTCTTTCCGGAGCTATCGAAATACTATGCCTTGAGTGGTGCCGACATCATAATCGCCTGCTCCGCTTCACCCTCGACGAGCAAGGTCTTCTTCGAGAAGGTAATCCCTGCCAGGGCGATCGAGAATGCTTTGTTCGTGATTTACTCCAACCTCGTTGGAACGGAGAGGAACATGGTCTTCTTCGGAGGGAGCACCGTCGTCGGACCTAGAGGGGACGTGAAGGTCAAGGCGAAGGACTACGAGGAGGACGTTGTGCAATGCGAGATTGACCTCAAGGAGCTGGAAAAGGCGAGGCAACACAGACCTACAGTGAGGGATACACGCTTTGACGTATTGAGCAAAATCCCGGAGTTCCAGGGGAAATCCACATGACGCAATCTTTTTATACGAACCTGAGTCTATCAGGTTCGCTCTTTTCAGAGCCGATGAATGATGAAGTTCGAAAGAACTGAAGGAGGTCAAAGCATGGCGAAGCCCATATACGTGAGATTCGAGATGCCCAAGGACCTAGTCGACATTGCCTACCAGGTTGTCGAGCTTTCTAGGGACAGCGGGAAGGTTAGGAAGGGCACCAATGAGGTTACGAAGCTCGTTGAGCGGGGGGAGGCTTCATTTGTTGTTATGGCCGAGGACGTTCAGCCCGAAGAGATACTAGCCCACATGCCCCTTCTCTGCGAGGAAAAAAGCATTCCTTACGCGTACGTACCTAGCAAGCAGGAACTTGGGGTGGCATCCGGATTGGGAAAGGCTACAGCTTCTGCAGCTGTCATCGATGCGGGAAAAGGAAAGCCCATGATGGAGGATCTAATTAAGAAGCTGAAGGATCTCAAGGAGTAGGCAGATGGTAGATGACAGCATTCCTGCAGAGGTCGTCGAAGTCGTCGGCCGGACGGGCATGACAGGCGAAGCCATCCAGGTCAAGGTGAGGGTCCTTGAGGGCCGTGACAAAGGAAGGATTATCACTAGAAATGTGAAGGGCGCTGTGAGGATGGGCGACATTCTGATGCTGCGAGAGACATCGAGAGAGGCCAGAAAACTCTCCATCAAGTGAAGGTGTTTCAGTGGTTCAAGCTAGAACTTGCTCCTTTTGCGGAGAGAGGATAGAACCCGGAACGGGCAAAATGTTCGTCAAGAGAGACGGAACTGTCTTCTTCTTTTGCTCGAGCAAGTGCCAGAAGAATTCCCTCAAACTCAAGAGGATTCCGAGACGAACGCGCTGGACAAGACACTTTCCTCGGAAAACGGTGAAAGCCGAAAAGAAAAAGGTATCTAGTGGTGCGAACGATGACAAATGAGAGGACATTCGTTCTTGTCAAGCCTGACGGTGTTCAAAGGGGGCTTATGGGAAGCGTTTTTTCCCGATTTGAATCGCGCGGACTAAAGATAGTGGCCATGAGAATGTTGAGGCTCGACAGAGAGACTGTGGAGGAATACTACAAGGAGCACATAGGAAAGGATTTCTTCGAGGACCTCGTGGATTTCATCGCCTCTGGCCCGGTCGTTGCAATGGTCATTGAAGGGCCTATGGCCGTCTCGGTGGTGCGAGGGATGGTTGGAGCCACCGACCCAAAAGAGGCAGCGCCTGGAACCATTAGGGGGGACTTCGGCTTGTCCAAGCAGATGAACATAATACACGCCTCCGATTCTCCTGACAGCGCAAGAAGGGAGATTCCAATCTTTTTTGGGGACGATGAGATACAAGACTTCGAGAGAATAGATGAGCCCTGGACGAGATGATGGTATCTGGTGGAAAGTGTCTTTTTCGCGGTTTTTGAAAACTAATGGATCTTCTGCTTCGAAACTCCGTCTAACACTGCTTGACGAATATTAGATATATCTTCTCTCCATTTGAGATACGAATGATAAGGCAGCCCATAGTCAGTGTTCTGGGTCATGTCGACCATGGAAAGACCGCTCTGCTCGATTCGATTAGAGGTTCGAACGTAGCCGCTAGGGAACCTGGTGCTATTACCCAGCACATAGGAGCCACTGAGGTTCCATTGGAGACCATAGTGGTGGTCTGCGGGGACCTTATGAAAGGAAAGAAACTGAAAGTGCCTGGTCTCCTTTTCATCGACACCCCAGGACATCACTCTTTCGTAACATTGAGGGCAAGGGGCGGTGCACTCGCTGATCTCGCCATCCTTGTAATCGACATCAATGAGGGGATAAAGCCACAGACCGTTGAGTCCCTTTCCATACTGAAGAGATACAAAACGCCCTTCTTGGTCGTGGCCAGCAAGATAGACTTAGTCGATGGATGGAGGAAAAAGACTAGCACGTCCTTCCAAGAGATGATTTCACATCAAACTGAATCCTACGTGGAACTCCTTGACGAAAAGCTGTACGACGTAGTTGGCCAGCTATACCAAGAAGGTTTCGATTCCGAGAGGTATGACAAAATCGAGGATTTTCGAAAGACGGTATCGGTTGTTCCGGCCAGTGGAAAATATGCTGTGGGCGTTCAAGAAGTTCTCCTCATGCTGGTGGGCCTCGCACAGAGATTTCTGACGCCTAGACTCAAAACAGTTAGCGGTCCAGCCAAGGGAACCATCCTTGAGGTCAAGGAGGAAAGGGGTCTAGGTCCCACTATTGACGCAATTATCTATGATGGTGTGATTCGAAAGGGAGATACGATTGTTCTTGGAGGCACAGAGGAACCGCTCATCACGAGGGCTAAGGCTCTCCTTAAACCAAAGCCGCTAGATGAAATCAGGGACCCGAGAGAACGGTTCGACTCGGTGAACGAGGTGGTTGCAGCCGCTGGAATCAAAATCTCGGGAAGCGGACTCGAGTCCGCAATAGCTGGTTCTCCCCTACGAGTTGCGGGTGATGACATAGAAGGAGCAAAGAAGGAGGTCATTCAAGAAACGGAGATTGAGGTCGAGATAGACGATACTGGAATACTGGTCAAGGCTGACGCCATAGGTTCACTAGAGGCCATTTCCTTCGAATTGAAGGAGGTCAATATCCCCGTCAAGACCGCAGAAGTAGGGGATGTCTCTAAGAGGGATGTGGTATCTGCAGCGACGACAAGTGATCCGCTCAGAAGAGTCATTTTCGCATTCAACGTTGGTGTCCTTCCAGACGCGAAGGACGAGCTCTTCAAGGAAGATGTGAAGCTGTTGGAGGGAAACATAATCTACAGGATTCTGGAAGACTATCAAGCTTGGGTAGAGGAGAGAAAGGGGATTCTCGAAAAACTCAGATTGAGAGCCATCACGCATCCGGGAAAAATCCTCCTCCTACCGGAGTATGTTTTCCGCACTAGCAAGCCTGCAATCGTGGGAGTTCGGGTTCTTGCTGGGAGGATACGGCCTGGAGTGGGTCTGCTGAGGGAGGATGGTCGAGTAATAGGCAACATTAAGAGCGTGAGGAGCGGGGATGAGAGCCTCAAAGAGGCGACTGCTGGGAGCGAAGTCGCAATAGCCGTACATGGAGTTACCGTTGGCAGACAAATGAGCCCAGGAGACGTTCTCTATGTTGACATTCCCGAGTCCGCAGCGAAGGAGCTGGATTCTGTCGAACTCAATCCCGACGAAAAGGAGATTCTTGAAAGGGTCAAGAGCATAAAGAGGGAGCAAGACCCATTCTGGGGGATGTGATGAGCGTATTGCACTGCTACGATTGCAACAAATGGTATGGTGCAGAGGACGACGAGTTCGGCCCCTGCATGATCAAACATATGCGCGGCGAGGGGAAGTATGTCACGCACGGGAGTCATGAGTGCGATGAGGGCTACGAGATGAAGGAATGATCAGCATAAGGAGAATGACCCAGGGAGATTTCTCTTTTGCTGTATCGCTTACCGATGATGAGGATTGGGGTTACGTCAAGGAGGATTTCGAAAGACTCCTGAGCTACGAACCTGAGGGGTGCTTTGTCGCTGAGATCAGAAGGCGACCGATTGGATTGGCAACCACGACATCCTACGGATCCGTTGGATGGATCGGCAATGTGATCGTTGACGAGAAGTTCAGAGGAAAAGCGGTTGGGACGCAGCTGGTTCAGGCCTCGCTCGAGTATCTCAGAAGCAGGGGTGCGAAAACTGTGCACCTAACCTCCTATATGGATTCCATCAGATTCTACGAAAGACTTGGCTTCGAGCAGGAATTTCCCATATCCTCCATGTCAGTTGAAACGAGGGCCTTTCGTTCCCCGTGTTGCCGCCTTGCCCGAGAGACAGATCTTGAGAGGATTCTGCAACTCGACGCATCACATCTTGGCGGAGACAGGTCCAGAATCATCAGAAGAATAATGAGGGACTTTCCGCAACTCCTGCTGGTAACAAAGAGCGATCCCTTTGGCTACGCAGCCGCCTGCTGTACCGAGAAGTCTTGTGAGATAGGGCCTCTCATAGTCGAATGGGGAAGCATGGAGGCCGCAGAGGAACTTCTCAGGGGAATTCTTCATAACGTTTCAGCAGACAAAGCGAAGATATTCGTGCCTCATGCAAACGAGCAGGCAATGGAGCTCGTAACATCGCTGGGATTCGAGGAAGATTTCAAAACCATGCGAATGCTCTATGGTGAGATTAACAGAAATGAGAGGGTCGAGGGCATATACGCAATAGGGGCCTTGGAAAAAGGATAGATTCCTCACATCGACCGAAAGCCAGTCTTCTCAGTAATCTCAGTTGTGATAATGAAGGAATAACATTTAATAGTGCACGTCAGAGTGGATGTGGTCAGAAGGGATCAAATGACTGTAGACAGACTGAGGACCTACATAAGGGGGCTGGATGAGCAGCTGCAAGGAGGCGTCCCAAGAGGTCATGTAGTCCTAATTGCTGGAAAGCCTGGAACGATGAAATCCTCCGTAGCCTTCAACATATTGTACCACAACGCGAGGGATGAGCGGGGAGGTGCATATGTGACCCTTGAACAGGGGAGAGAGAGCATGCTGGACAATATGGCTGGCATGGGCATGGACATAAAGGGTCTTGAGAAAAACATGTCGTTACTCGACCTCGCCATGATAAGAAAGAAGTTGAAGCAGCTTTCAAAACAATCATGGATAGAGGTTTTCAAAATGTATGTCAACAATCTGAGAAAGAGCATGGATATCGACCTTCTTGCTGTAGATTCCTTGCCTGTCCTGCAGGTGATGGCCAAATTCGAGGAGCCGAGGGACGAGCTCTTCAGATTCTTCGAGTGGCTTAGGGACCTGGATATCACCACCTTCCTCATCACTGAAATGAAGCAGGATTCCGATAGATTCGCAGATCACGGGGAGGACTTCCTCTCTGATGGTATAGTTCATCTCGATCTGAGAAGGGAAGACAGGATAGTCAACCTCTTCTTGAGCGTGGTCAAGATGAGAAAGACAGGACATAAGAGAGGATATTTCCCGCTCATTTTTGTTGATGGTGGATTCGAGATAGTGACCAACTAGATTCTTGGGCCGATGAGTTGCCAAAGGATGAGCGCTAGTATAAGCAGAGCCAGGGCGTAGGATATGTTTCTGGCATAGACCTCTTTCTTTTCTGGCGCCATGTCTGGATTTGTCTTCTCCATGACGGATTCCAAACCGTCCCGAAAGATATAGCCACCGTCTAGGGGAACGGCCGGGAGGACATTAGTCAAGCCAAGCATCAGATTCAGCCAAAACACCCAGTAGATGACATTGGCAAGAATCCAAAAGGTATCGGTGGGAAGGAAGGACCAGAATCCCTCGACTTGATAGAACTGAGTGAACCACTCAGGGAATGGAGAAAGTCGAAGGAGTGGGAGGCCGATATAAGCAAAGAGTGAGCCCGCGAAGTAGCCCGGATCACGAAAATCCGCAAATGGATCGTAAAAATCCGGGCCATTCTTCACTTCCAAGAATCTGGAAGTGCCCATGATAGTGAAGATGAAGACAGTCTGAACACCCACATAGCCCTCGCCACTATCCTCCGGGACCTCAGTGAAATTGAAACGATCGGCAAGGGTAATATAGACGGAGGAAATTCTACCTCCATCGAAAACCTGGATGGTGACATTCTGACCAGCTCTCGAATTCGACACAGCGTCGGAGAAGGATTCGTGATCCTCAACGACGCTCCCATTGAAGGAGAAGATTATCATGCCTGGAGTAAGATTGCCCTCAGCGGGAGATCCCTTCACAACACCATATATTCCGACACCTTCGTGGACCGGAGAGATGCTTGTCATCATTGACGATGTGAATATAAACGAAAATAACAGAGCAAAGAGGACGTTGGCCGCGGGTCCCGCCGCAAAAAGCCTTGATCTGCTTCTTCTGTCGACCTTCTTGAGACCTTCCTCATCGGGTTCAACGAAGGCCCCTATAGGAACTATGAAAAAGAGAATACCAAGACTCAATACCTCGAGCTTAGCAACGTAGGTAAGTATGCCGTGCGAGAATTCATGAATGACTACTGCAACCACCAGAGCAACTATTCCGTAGCCTATTGGAATGAATGGATTTACACCCGGAATCCCTATCACTGTCTCGACAGGGGGCACTCTTCCCTTGGGTATCGACGGAACCAAAGTGGCAGCCCAGAGAAGGACACCAGTGATTGCGAACATCCCGACGATGCAAATCGCTATGGCGAAATCCCCATACACTCTCCAGAATCTCTTGAGGCTAGCAATCTTCTCCAGGGCCTTCCGCCCCTTGGATGTTTTCCACATTAGGAAGATAAAATAGAGAGAAAGATGGGGGCCTTCAAACAGCTTTATTCTGTGGAATAGGTAGACAATGAAGCCATATGCAACGAGTATGAAAAGAAATATGAGCGTTCCATTCATTGGACGATGATTATGGAGTCAGTATAATAACCTTTTTTGCTTCGTCTTGAAGAGGCCTCTCAGTTCCTGCTCCAGACCTCTTCGGAAATTGTGTCGTAAATGCTTCCGTAATCCTCTTCTTCTTGCTTCTCCTTCTTCGCGGCTAGCCTCTTTATGTGGTCCTTCTTGATTATCCAGTAGTGTATTCGCCACAATTTCCCCCTCTTGAGATTGATCTCCTCTCTTCTTGTTGTCAGCAGACCTTCCTCTTCGAGCATGTAGAAGACATCCCTGTCCTCAGGGCTGAGGAGGTTGTCAATCACCTCATCATTGAATCCAAAAAAGGACATCAGATAATCTGCCAGCTTGCATATCTCATTATCGGGCATTCCCTTTTTTCCAAGCGTCTTTCTAAGGGCTTCGGTCAGCTCCGAAATGCTGATGACTGTCAAGTTTCTCTGGAGAATCTCATTCAACACCCATAAAGAACTTTACTGTCTGACTATCAAGTTTTATAATTGAATTTCATTTGAACCACCATGTACTCTATGGTATACTCTACAGCGCAAAACGAGGCGGAAGGCAAGAGAATTGGAAGGACCATCATAGCTAAAAAGCTGGCGGCATGTGTCAATATTTTTCCAATCAAGTCCATATATTGGTGGAAAGGCAGAATAGAAGAGGACGAAGAGCGGGCAATGATTTTCAAGACGAGGTCTAAACTGGTGTCCTCCCTCATAGAGGAGATTCAAAAGGAGAGCACCTATGAGGTCGCATGTGCTGTCTCCTACGAAATGTCTTTAGGCAGCAAGAAATACCTCGAGTGGATAGAGGATTGCACAGTCTAGGCCCTAATGACAACCGCACCATAGCCGACGACTTCTTGCATCGGCCGGACATCACCGGAAGTGGCATATTTCAATAGTTCAGCCTCTTTTCCTTTAGTGGCCATCAGCATCACCATAACTGGACCATATCCACACATGGAAACGTTGTGTCTAGTCCTTGCCTTATTCATTCCCTGAGGGTCAAGACCAAGGATTTTCTGAATCACTTCGTTGTCTTTCGTCTTGGCAAGATTTTGAGGTACATAGTGAGAGAAGTCTGTGGAGGCGATTACCACCGCATCTCTTCCGCTAATCACATCACTCAGAAGTTCTCCTAGATTCTTGGCGGACCGATACTCCTGGTCCATCATGCTAATGGGAAGAAAATCAAAGTTCTTGGATATGTGCTGAAGAAATGGCAATTGGACCTCCACTGAGTGTTCATACCTATGTGCGATAATATCATCGGCGACTCCTCCTTTCACTAGGTCTCCCGCCAACTCCCTATTGACCTTGACCTCTCCCAAAGGTGTCGAGAAGTCCTGCGTTGTCAGAGCGACAGGACTGCCCATTCCGCTGTGATTAGGACCGATGATTACGAAAGTCTTGGGAAATCCGTCTTCTGCCAGGGCGTAATAGGCATGGGCAGCAACTGGCCCTGAGAAGACATACCCTGCATGCGGGACGACGAGCCCACGAATCCTCCTCTTTCCTTCCTTCAGCCTGGGAGGCTTTCCAGGACCTATAGGACTCATATAGCAGGAGTATATCTCTTCAATCAGCGCTTCCTCAGTACTGGAATAGAATTGACCAGCAACAGCGGGATATCTCAATATATCACCTACAAAGTAGCTTCGAAATCCTCAATCGTGAGTTCGAACCCGGAATCCTCTTTGATAGTTCCTCTCTCTTTCAGAACTTGTCTGGTTAGCAGCCAATAGATTGTTGCCAGTGCCCGCCTTCCTTTGTTATTGGTGGGTATGACGAAATCAACATACTTCGTTTCGTTGTTGGCATCACAGAGCCCGATTATTGGGATGCCTACGTTGAGAGCCTCCTTGAGCGCCTGCTGGTCCGCAGCAGGGTCTGTAACCATGAGAATGTCCGGCTCAGTGAACATAGGCAGATCGGGATTGGTAAGGGTTCCAGGAACGAAACGTCCTGCGAAGACTTTCGCACCTATAGTGCTCGCAAAAACTTTAGCGGGCTTTTGACCATATTGTCTAGCTGCAACCACCAATATCTTCTCGGGCTCGTACCTCGAGAGGAATTTCCCTGCCCCTCTGATTCTTCCATCGGTCTTCTTTATGTCTAGGACGTAGAGACCATCCGTTCTGACCTTAAAGATAAAAGGCCTCATATCAGCGCTTTTCTGCTGAGTGCCTATATGGACTCCTGAGGTCAGATACTGGTCCTCTGAGATCAGAAGTGTTTGTTCTGGGCTTTCCCTTGCTTCCATGCGAATGCTCCTAGGATTTCAGCTCCTCTTCAATACGAATCAGCTCATTAAGTTTTGCTATCCTTTCCCCTCCAACCGAACCTGTTTTGATGGCAAAACATCGAAAGGCGACGGCGAGGTGTGCGATTGCGTCGTCGATCGTCTCCCCGCTTCTATGAGAAACGATTGCCTTGTATCTGGCTTCTCTGGCCAAGGAAAGCGTATCTATCGCATCAGTGAGTGTTCCGATTTGATTGGGCTTTATTATGATGGCGTTGGCAGCGCCCAGATGGATTCCCTTCCTTAACCTCTTTTCGTTGGTGACGAATAGGTCGTCTCCCACAATCAGGCATTTCTTTCCGCATAGTTCCGTCAGTCTCGCAAAACCTTCAAAATCCTCTTCATGGAGGGGATCTTCTACATAAGCGAGCCCATATTCGTCGACTAGGTCAGCTACGAACTCAATCTGTTCTTCACTAGATAGTGTCCCCTCACGATAGTGATATCTTCCATCTGAGAACAAGGTGGATGCCGCTATGTCGACGGAAGGAGAACAGCGAACTCCAGTTTCCCGCGTAATCTGTTTGCACGACTCAATCAGAATATCCATTGCCTTCTCATTTCCCACGTTTGCCACCCACGCACCCTCATCTCCCTTTCCTATGGCATCTCCGGGTAAGTGCTCGACTAGCTTCTCCTTTACGAGTTTGTGGAGCTTCGCATTGGCAACGATGGCCTCAAGTGCAGAAGAGCCGGATGCAAGCGACAGGAATTCCTGGATATCAGTTCCACCGATTGCATGTGCCCCCCCGCCCAGAACATTTCCAAGAGGAATCGGAATGGATATATTCTCTGAGCCAGCGAGATATCTATAAAGGGTCAGTCCTTCAGAATTCGCTGCGGCCCTGGCCACAGCAATCGACGTGGCTACGGCAACACTTCCACCGATTTTCGAAAAATTCTCAGTTCCGTCGAGTTCATGAAGCCGCTTATCTACCTCTTCTTGCTTCTTTGCATCCATTCCCTTTAGGGTGGGAGCCACCTTTGAAAAAAAGTTTCTTACATCAGCGTCGATCCCCACCGAGGAGAAGTTGACAACTTCGAACTTGCCTATGCTCGCGCCGGAGGGTGCTGACGCCCGCCCAAAGCCCTTTTCAGTTTTCACATCCACTTCAACTGTGAGGTTTCCGCGACTGTCCAAGATTTTCCTGATTCCAAGATTCGTGATAGTTGACATTTGGTCAGCTCCCAGTTACCATTATTGAGAGGAAACCTTCCTCAAATTCCAGGCTGGCCAGCATAAAGGGATCCAAGCCCTCCCTCGCTTCCATTGGTAGAGGGGCCTCCATCGATATTTGAAGTGCACTTTCACCCATAATTCTAGGCATTGCCAGTCTAGTGTATTTCATTGGAACACTCAACAGAGTTTTTTGATATGAAATCTCGCTCTTAATCTTTTTGGCTACAATATATTAATAAGCCTCGGTTCTATTCATGGCTAGGTGATAGAGTGGTTCAAGCCTACTGTGTGAAGTGCAGAGCCAAAGTCGAGATGAAGAATCCGGAGAAGTTCACAATGAAGAATGGAAAACCTGCTACTAGAGGAATATGCCCCGACTGTGGGACAAAAGTCTTCAGGATAGGTGGCTAGGTAACGCTTCGTTATCTCGATTCTTTTCGTCACAGGACAGGCAGAGCAAACCTCCTCAATTGAACCATCCTGACTCCTCCAAGTAGAGGTGTTTCACGTGACGAAGGCTCCGAATATCAAAACAATCCCTCCTGGTCCGAAAGCCAAGGAGATAGTAGAAAGAGATTCCCAAATTATCGCAACAACAACGAAAACATCTCCCGTAGTGGCAAAAAGAGCGAGAGGTTCGGTGGTCGAAGACGTTGATGGCAATCTCTTTATTGACTTTGCATGTGGAATCAGTGTTTTAAATGTTGGACACTGCCATCCAAGGATTGTGGAGGCGATTAGGGAGCAGTCTTCAGAGTTGATTCATTTCGCGGGTACCGATTTCTACTATGAGATCCAAGTCAAACTAGCTGAGAGACTGGCGCAGATTACTCCAGGAGACTTCCCGAAGAAGGTTTTCTTCGTAAACAGCGGAACAGAGGGAACGGAGGCATCCATAAAGATGGTCAAATGGCATACCCGAAAGCCCCTAATTGTGGGATTTTTCAATGCGTTTCATGGAAGATCAATGGGAGCTCTCTCCATCACTGCGAGTAAGCCCGTCCACAGAGCGAGGTTTTCTCCAATGATGCCAGGAGTAGTCCACATACCCTATGCATATTGCTACAGGTGTGCGTATAAGCTGAAGTATCCTGATTGTGATCTCTACTGCGCCAAGATCCTCGAAGAGCTATATTTCGCAACTCATGTGCCAGCAGAGGAGGTTGCAGCTATTTTCTTTGAGCCCGTGCAGGGTGAGGGAGGATACATAGTCCCTCCAAATGGTTGGATTGACGAGATCTCTAGCATAGCTAGAAGACACGAGATAATTGTCGTGGACGATGAAGTTCAGGCGGGATTTGGGAGAACCGGAAGGATGTTTGCCGTGGAACACTCAAATACAGTCCCAGATGTCCTTTATTCCGCAAAAGCGATTGCGTCAGGTATTCCTATGGGTGCTGTCATTTTCGATGCTAGGCTCGACTTCGGTAGGAAAGGGGCTCATTCCAACACGTTTGGTGGAAACCTGGTTGCCTGTGCCTCAGCTCTTACAACGATTGACCTGATTAAGAAGGAAGGGATGTTGGAGAACGCATGTCGCCTCGGTAAGATAGTTGAAGAAAGGCTTCGCGAAATGGCTGAGAAGTATCCAATCATGGGAGACAACAGAGGCATGGGTCTCATGTGGGCAACGGAATTTGTCAAAGACAGAAATACCAAACAGTTCGCTGTTGAGGAGAGGGATAAGATAGTCAAGCTTGGATACAAAAAGGGTCTTATCCTCTTGCCTTCTGGTGTGTCCGCGATACGCTACATCCCAGCTCTCAACATAAGCGAAGAGGAACTCAATGCCGGCCTTGACATAGTTGAGAGCTGCATAAGAGAGGTTTCTTCAACGTAGAAATCCAAGTCAGGTCGTTCACCTTCACCTTCATTCTTGAGAGTGGTTTGCTCAGGTGTCTTCTGGCGCAAACAGGTGGTTCATAAAACCCCAGTTCTATTTCCCGCTCAACTTCCACGACTCTGGCCTCATTTTCCGCGGCTTTTGTGTGACACTCCCTGCACCTGTAACCAGAGCCTTTCCCAGCAGACTTCATCGATTTTCCGCACTCAGGGCATATCGGGTTACTCATTTTCCGCGACTTCTTCTCCAGCCTCAATATTTCTATCTTTTCCAGATTTATTGTCTTGGGCGTATCTCTCACGCTGCCAAAGACGCGCAGCTCGTCTCCGACGCGGAGACTTCTGACCACACTTCTAAACTGCTTTGTGGGTTCGTATGCGGTACACTCAATCTTGCCCTTCATGTCCTCAATTTCGAAAACAACATGACCTCCCGCAAGATTGTTGGGTTCGCGGGAAACTCTTCCTCTCAGGATGACCGATTCGTAATCTCCAACGTCGGAGATGGATTTGCCAACCAGGTGGTCATCTGTTCCCTGATTGGTGAGAAAGAGATTCCACCGGTCGATCGCCTCGGAATCTATCATTCTCATCCCGTCCAGCAACTCGTCAGGGTCGTCTCCCCTAATCCCATAAAGAACAGGACAAGGAGAGTTTGGCGCTAGCGCCACTCTCTCATTGAGATAATCACAGTTGTTGAATGTGTGGTTTGTTTCCCTATCCATCCTCTTTACAGACTCAACCGAAATCCTTCTTGGAGAACCCCACCTTGAGGGTTTCCTGTACGTGATGATTTCATACGTCCTGTCCCTGGGCACCCAGGAAATCGCAGCGCATGCGCCAATCAAGCCTCTTCCGTTCTTGTACTTTCGCACCACACCAAGACAGGAAACCTCCTTCTCAACCTCGGAAAGGGAGACTATGCCCCTTACAGCCTTCCAGTATAACGAGGGGCTGGGCTTTCTTCGCAGGATGGCAAAGCCTGGATTAGTCTTTTCTTCATGAAAATGAGCATTGGATTCAAGGATTCTGGACAATCTGTCCGCAGCATCCTCTGGAAAGAAGCTAGGCAGTTCTCTCTCAAAGGCGAAAACGGAGGTCCCAGAAATCTCGCCGATCAGGGATCTCTTTCCCCCTCCGCGACCTAGTCTCACACAAATGGCACCATTTCCCCTCGTCTTCCAGGGAATGTTTGGATTAAGTCTGACTAACCTGGGACAACCTATGAGATCCAAATCATTGAATTCTCCAACGATTTCGGAGACGAGATAGGTCGTACACATCCCCGCAAGGGAGTCCGTGTCATCTACTCCTATGTAGATGTCAGCACCTCGAAAAGGAAAGCCTTGGAAGTAAAATAAGCTTTTAGGAGGAGAGCACCTGACCGAAAGCTCTATCTATTGATAACCCATATTAAAGAAAGAGCTGAATGCCAATAAAGTATTTTGAATTGTTGGCCGTTGAGGGAAAGCGATTCTACAAGATGGGAGAGAAGCCAACGAACGTTAGGATAGACCATAACAGCTCAGTAACCCTGATCACAGAGAAGAACAAGAAAGAAGCGGCCATCGATTTCAGATTCACGGCAAACTATCAGGGACTGGGGGTGATCTCCATTGAGGGAAGTCTAATCTACGAGGGCGATGCCAAGGAGATTGCTACACAGTGGAGAACCCAGAGAAAGATGCCTGACAAGGTCGCTACGCAGGTCCATCAGGCGATAATGAGCAATTGCATTCCTGAAGCAGTGGTTATTGCAAGGGACATAAAGTTGCCTCCTCCGGTTCCGCTTCCTCCAATAAGGTTCGGTGGAAAACCAAGAGAGAGTACGGGCGTGGAGGTTGCCTGACTCTACTTGATGTGGTCCAACGAGAAGGACCCGATGCTCACTCCATGCTTGCTGTAGGTGTATTTTATCCATGCCCTTGACTGAACATCACCGACTCCCTTGACGCTCAGGAAGGACTTGAGCTGGTCGACCTTGAAGTCGAACATACCCTCCATCATACTGCCTATCATCTGGATTTCCTGGTCCGTGTGCATCCCCTTCTCTATCATGTAAAGTGCGACAGCCCTGTGCCTCTTCCTTCTGCCCGCGAAAGCCTGAAGGAATTTGAATATGGAAGTCGGATCCAGGTATGCGATGAGAGTAGATACGGATCTGAAAGTCAATCTATAGTACTTGTGATTCTTGAGAAACTCCTTTGCAACCTTGTCAACAGCGTTCAAGATAGCCTTGTAGTCAGTCGGGTCATCCAAATAGACCGTATATGGGTCCTCCTCTACCTCACCCATACTTCGGGAGTAAGAATCCACGTATTTCACAAGACCCAGCTTCTCGTACTCTTCATAACCCGAAATGACAAAGCCCATCTCTTCCCTTATGTCGGAGGGCATCTTTTCTGTTATCACCCATACAATCGGAATGCCTTTTTTCAGACCCTCCGCCATGAACGCATTCACGACGACCTCTTTCCCTACAAAGGGAGGTCCATAGATGAGAATATTGGAACCAAACGGTACACCACCAAGAAGCAGATCATCGAGTCTCGGAGTGCCTGTCCTCACCTTCTCTACCTTTAGCTCTAGCATCCTCTCCTCTTCCCGGGCATCTATCTCTTCCTCTATTAGGCCCTGTTCGCGTAGCCGGAGTTCCTCCATCTTGGCCTTGAGATACTTCTCCTTGGCCCTGACTTCATCCTCCTTCCTTGCAATCTCCGCTTTGAGGGATTCGAGACGTTGCCTCATCTCATGCTCGTCGATGCTAAGAGCAGAAGCCTTTGCTTCCTCAACCTTCCTTCTCTCCGCGGCCAGTCTCTTTTCGCGGTATAGAAGGTCTTCCTCTCTTCTGAGGAGCTCTTCTTCCTTATATGATAGGGGTTCTCTCAGTTTCTGAAGTTCGTCTTCCTTTTCTCTGAGTTCGTCCTTAAGTCTTTCAATCTCTTCCCCTCGAAGGAGGATGGACTTTTCCTTTGCCTGAAGCTCCTTCTCCTTTCTTACCAGAACTTCATCAATCTGGGGTGCCGAGAGTTTTCGCAGTTCTTGGCTTTCCTTTCTCAGCTTTTCCTCGATTCTGTGTTTCTGTATCTCCTCTTCAAGCTTGATTATTCTCCTCTTCAGATCATCCTCCTTCTCAAGGAACTCTCTCTCCTTCTCCCTTAGCTCGGCCTGGAGCCTGGACTCCAGTTCGTGCTCGGAGACTTCTCCGGCGGGAGCGAGTTCTCCACCCTTGATCGCCTGCTCATACGCTTCAAGCTGCTCCTCCCTTGCCTTTATCTCTGCTTCCTTTTCGACTAGTACCAGCTCCTTTTCCTTGAGAGCTCTCTTGTCCTCAGGAATCTCTTTCAACTTCTCTTCAAGCTGATCCTTTAGATTCTCTACAATCTCTCTAGACTTCTTGAGCTCGATTTCAAGCCTCTGTCTTACCGATCTCTCCTCGGAAAGCCTTCTCTTGAGAGCAGGGCTACCGCTTCGAACCATCTGCTTCTTCATATATTTGACAACCGCCGATGTTCCTTTCTTCAGGTGACTAATGTCTCCCTCCAGTTGCTTTCTCCTGCGGACCTCGGTCTGAAGATTCTTGTTGAGTTCTGCGGTTTCCTCGATCAATCTCATGGGGTCGAACTTGCCTGTTCGGACCGCCTCAAGCTCCTTTTCTATGGCTTTCTTTAGCTCCTTGAGCTCGATACTCATGTCCTCTACTTGGTCCTCCTTGCGCTTAATCTCGGTCTCCCTCTCATCGAGTATCTGCTGCTTCTCCAGAAGCTCTCTCGTCTCAGCAATCTCCCTAACCGGAGCCTCCGCCGACTCACCGAGCCACTGCTCAAGAGCGTCCTCCTCTCCAGTGAGCCACTTGCGCAGAGCTAGCATAGCTGGGTCGTCAGAATTCTCACCAACCTCGGTCGGCAACGATTTCTTTTGCTGAGGAACACTCCCGCCAAGCCAGACACCGAGTGCATCATCTGAGTCCCCAGAAAGCCACTTGGACAGCGCCTCTGAATCGGTTTTTTCCTTTGCTGTGCCAGAATGTTCTGCGATGTTCTTCAATATCGTTTCTGCCAACTTCCCTCCAATACCACTTATGGAAGAAAGGTCCTCCAGTTTGGCAGATTTTAGATCCTCCAGAGAGGCATAGCCACTATCATAGAGGATTTCGGCTTTTGACTCACCAACTCCCTTTATGCTAGAAAACAGCTTGACAGCTTCCTCTCTGGACGGACCTTTGGATGCGCTCACATTGGCGGTCGGAGAATCTAGATTGGCCTTGGCATCTGCAGGTGCAGGATTTCTTTGTTCTGCGGGAACACCCTTTGATTCGGTTCCACATATGGTGCACTGACCCTTGGGATTCAAGGGGCCACCGCAGACAGCGCAGGTACCTGGATCTGCAGAATGCTTTTTTCCACTAACCTTCTTCTTCTCTTCGCTTACCAATATATCGCACCTCTAGAGGCGTTATGGTGGCTACTGGCACGCCATCCATAGTCGACAGGTTGTATATTGAGCCGACAGTATAAATAACTTTCACACACATTTCCCGGTGATGTAGAATAAATGGTTGGTGGTGTCCTTTTGTCCCTTCTCTTGGAAACTTCAAAGTGATGCTGGCTTTCTTGACTCACAATTCCAGAAAGGACTCTTTTTGGTCATTTAGACCAACGATTCTACATCGAGACATTTCCCTGGGGAAACACTAAAAATATAAATACAAAGAATATCATGGCAAAATCCAGAAGTCATCCGGGGTTCCCTGCCTTCAGCAAAAGGGTGGATGGGATAGTAATGGACAAGAAGATTCATCTGAAAATCGATAAGAATGACCCCTCTATCACTCTGAAGGATGTCTTGGACAGGATTCAGGAGATTCAGAGAGAGAATCCCGAACTCGAGGTCTTTTTCGACGGTGATGAGTACGCTGTCTGCAGCCGACCCAAGAAGAAGGTTAGCTAATCCGCATTCTGGAGGCTGAATCTTCCTCTGTTCAGTATGATCCTTCCATCCACTTCCACAGTTGGGTGAAGTATCGTTCCAGCGAAGTCGAAAGTGCTATCATTCTCTCCGCCCAGGAAGAGATTGTCTCCTATTCCTACGGAGGCGGATCCCAGGACGGACTGATCATCAAAGTAACCGATTACCCTAGCGTTTGGATTTATTCCTATGCTGAAGCGCGCTATCCTGTCCTTTTCACCTTTTCCGGGCTCCATGAGGCTCCTAAAAGCTTCTATATTCTCCTTTGCCCCGAAGGTTTTCAGCCTTCCATCGACGAAAGTCCACTCCAAGTCCTTGATCATCTTTCCCAGTGCAGCCTGTGGCGCATCAAAGAGAACCCTTCCCTCAGCACTATTCTCAAGGGGTGCGACGCTCACATAGCCCGTGGGAAGGTTGGTGAAAGGTCTTCCGCTAGTGACGTCTTCTTCGTCTACAATTCCATCCTCAATGTGAACTCTCCGCCCGGCCATCTGAAAGCGGAGATCCGTTCCGCTTTCCGAACTGATTCTGACCTCTCTTGCTCCAGCGAGAACATTGGCGATCCTTCTCCCCAGTTCAGCCATTCTGTCGTAGTCCACGTCGATGGCCTCATTGACCGCGCGTTTCCATTCCCTGATAGAAAAGCCGTACACTGAAGCCCTCTCTGGGGTAATCAGACCCAAAGTAACGAAGGCTCCCCTAATGCTCCTGTCAATAATCTTCTTCTCAACGGGCCTGTAGGCTTCTCTTATTGCAGCCATCTTCGTAGTGTCAACACTCTTGAACATCTCAGGATTCTCTGGACCCGCGAGCGCAATGCTCACAGTGACCTCATCCAGGGCCTTCATGTGATGCCTCGGTGTCTTTCTCAGAAACTCATGAGGGACATCAGAGAGTGTCCTTTCGTATAGGTCGTCGGTGTCAAGAGTGATCAGAGGAACCGCTCCGAGCTTCCTGCATTCCAGAGCCATCTCACTTGCCAAATCAATCGTGTGATGCCAGGTATCTATCCAAACCATGTCGTCTTCCTTCACTCTCAGAGAGTTTCCTACGATTCTTGTCGCTACACCTGAGAAGTTTCCTTCTTCCTTCAAGGGAACCACCTGAGTGGGGAAAGCGATATCCGGGTTTAACCGCCTGGATACACTTCACCCTCCAATCCGCTATCAAAGCTATCGCGAAGGAAATATAAAAAAGATTTGAACTAGAGAGTCATCTGCTCTCTGTCGTGACTGAATATGGGATAACCTCCCATACTCCTGAGTTTGTCTATTGAAGCAAGTGCATCAACAGAATTGAAGAGGACACCCACTATGTTTCGCCTTTCGTAATTCTCTCTCAAAGGTGCGATATCTCCGCAATAGACATATCTCTTCTCGCCTTCAACCAAAACTGACTGATGACCAGGAGTATGACCTGGTGTGGAAATTAGTGTCACGTCACCTGTGAGTTGATGGGTACCGCTAACCCTGGTGAATCTTGATTTTTCGAAGAAATCTTTGACATACGCCCCTTTCTGGAATCTGTGAGGGTTCTTGGCATAGGTAAATTCCATTTCTTGAACGATGAACCTAGCTCCTTTGAAAAGACTGTTGTTGCCGCAGTGATCCATATGCAGGTGAGTATTGACCACAGTGGTTATATCCTCGGTGAAAAGATCACGTTTTCTCAAGCTCTTCTCAAGAGTTGTCCTTCTGTCCGTCTCGTAATACTTGGCAACTTTCTCCGGTAGCTCACCGATACCCGTATCGACCAGTATTCGTAGGTCCTCGGATTCTATCAAGAGGGGTTTCAGAGCAGCCATATACTTCTTACCATAGTAGGAGGTCTTCCCGTAGACAAGTAGACCAAGATCGATTTGGAAATAACCGTCTGAAAGCAGTTCGACTCTCTTGGCGGTCGTTCTATCACCTAGTATTTGTTGTATCTCAGGTCCAGGTCTGGGACGAATGCACCCGTTCCCTCATCGACAATCCCAATGGTTTTGGATGGTATCCTATCTCCTATTGTTTCCATGACAGAATCGGCTTCCTCTCTCCCGCAAACCAAAGCAAATCCAAGCCCCATGTTAAATGTCTGATACATTTCCTTCTCTTCTATACCTCCCAGTTCTTGAAGGAAGTTGAAAATGGGCTGGGGTTCCATTGGATCGGTAATCACAAATTGAACACTCTTCTTCAGACGAATCAGATTCCTAAGGGCACCCCCCGTTATGTTTGCCATTCCCTTAATCCGGAATTTCTTGATGATGTCCAAGACCTCGCGTACGTATATCTGTGTGGGCTCGAGGAGCTCCTCTCCCACTGTTCTACTCAAACCCGAAGGCTTCTCCTGCAGGCTTACTTCAGCCTCAGAGAGAAGTCTCCTTGCGAGTGTTAACCCGTTTGAATGGATTCCAGAGCTAGCTAGTCCAACTATCGAGTCACCTTCTTCTATTTCCGACCCTGAGATCATTTGATCCTTCTTCACAAAACCCAGACATGTACCGCCAAGATCAAATCCCTTGACGATCTCAGGAAGGGTGGCGAACTCCCCTCCGACGATGGAGATGTTTGCCCTCTTCGCTCCCTCGTTTAGACCAATTCCAATCTGTCTGGATATCTCCTTGTCGTATCTTTCCACCGCAAAATAGTCAACGAACGCCAAAGGCTCCGCTCCGATGCAAATCATGTCGTTTACACTCATTGCAATGCAGTCTATGCCCACAGTATCCCACTTGCCAAGGGATGAGGCAACGAGAAGCTTCGTTCCCACGCTGTCCGTGCAGAGGGACAAGAAGTATTCTCCGAAATTGATGAGGCCGGTGAAGAACCCCGGTATGTCGAAGGATGCTCCGAGTCCCTTCCTTCTGAACGTGAGCTGGGTCACTAGAGAGCGAATGGATTCTTTCTCGGCATCGATGTCCACACCTGACTCTTTGTATGTCCTTACCATGAACCGTCTTCAGTGGTAAGGTGAGGTGAGGGAATAAGATTTTGCTCTGTATTTGGCAAGTTTTAATACGGGTGAAGAATTGACAGGTGGGGGATCGGGTTACCCTAGGATTGTGTCCTGATGGAAGAGAGGATTGCTGTTGTTGGTTCTGGTTCAACAAAATACGAACCGGAGACGGAGAAATACTCCTGGAAGGAATTGATGTATCAGGCAGCTTCCAAAGCCTATGAGGACGCGGGACTGAACCCCAGAAAGGACATAGACAGCTTCGTCACATGTGCTGAGGACTACTGGGAGGGCTTTAGCATCTTTGACGAATTCGTGCCCGATCAGTTAGGAGCGGTTTTGAAACCGACATGTACTGTTTGCGGGGATGGTCTTCACGGGCTCGCAGTAGCGTGCATGCAAATAATGTCAGGCATGGTAGACGTTGTTGCGGTTGAGGCCCATAGCAAGATCTCCGATCTCACCACGTACAACGATGTCGTCCTTCATGCCTTCGACCCGGTCTACAACAAGCCACTTGCCGGGCATCCTTACTATGTTGCGGGAATGGAGATGAACAAGTTTTTGGAGGAGTCAGGTAATACAGAGGAGCAGTGCGCCAGTGTCGTCCAAAAGAACATGGCAAATGCCCTGAGGAACCCCTTGGCACCATATGGAAGGGATGTGGGCATTGACGAGGTAATGGGCTCGGAGCCGATGTTCAGCCCCGCCAAGAAACTCGACATAAGCAGGCTCGCTGATGGTTCGGTGGTCCTTGTTCTTGCGAGCGCAGAAAAGGCCAAGTGTATCACCGACGAGCCGGTTTGGATAAGCGGCTTTGGATGGAATTCCGAAACACCCTGGTTGGAAGGGAGAGAATGGGGACGTGCTTCATATGCGGAGGATTCCTCCAAGATGGCCTACGAGATGGCAGGGATCGTCAAGCCACATAACGAGATAGATTTCGCTGAGGTTGACGACAAGTTCTCGTATAAGGAGCTCATGCACATCGAAGCGCTCGGTCTTGCCGAAAAGGGTCAGGGGGGAAAAGATCTAGAAAATGGTCGATTCCATCATGACGGAGATCTTCCTATCAACATCTCAGGAGGCTCTCTGGGATGCGGAAATCTACTGGAAGCTTCGGGATTGCACCGAGCCCTAGAAGTGGTGCTTCAGCTGAGGGGGAATGTGGGAGAGAGACAATTGAAGGAGGCTGAAAGAGGTCTTGCTCAGTCCTGGAGGGGTGTACCCACCGCCTCTGGGGCGGTTGTGATATTCGAGAGGTGATGCGATGAGGAGAGTTGCAGTTCTCGGTGGCGGAATGACGATTTTCCGAAGAAGGCTCCAGGAGACTGGAAAAGAGATGAGCTTCGAGGCTTCAAGAATGGCCTTGGACGAAGCGGGTATTGAGCTCAAGGATGTGGACGCTGTTGTCCTGGGCTCAGCACCAGATGCGTTCGATGGAATTCATATGAAGGGCGAGAATCTGCTGGATGGAGCGGGCGGGGCGGGAAAGCCCTATCTCAGGGTTTTCGTGGGCGGGGGAACCGCGGTCTTTACACCGATCGCGGGCTGGTGGCATGTTGCATCTGGCCTCGCTGACATATGTCTGGTTGTCGCGGAGGAAAAGATGTCAAGCTGTTTCCCCCATCCCCAGTCGGCTTTCGCCCACATTTGGGACCCGATTCTCGATAGACCACTGAGACCTAATCTGGTCTGGATATTCGCTATGGAGATGAACAGATACATGCACGTGCACAACATAAAGAAGGAGGATATCGCCCGCGTTTCCGTAAAAAACAAAAGGAACGCTCTGGACCATCCTTGCGCTCAGCTGGCGGCTGACTTGACCGTTGAGGATGTTCTCAACTCCGAAGTCCTGGCTTGGCCCGTTCAGAGGTTGGATATCAGCCCGCCGAGCGATGGCGCTTCCGCTCTTGTTCTTGCCTCGGAGGATGTCGCTAGGAAGCTTACTGACAATCTCGTCTGGCTTGCGGGGGCGGGATGGTGTATCGATAGCACGATGTGGACAGATCGGGACCTTTACTTCCCGGAATATGTGGCGGGGGCCGCCAAGATGGCATACAAAATGGCGAAGATAGAGAATCCCAGAAAGCAGATAGACGTCGCAGAACCCTACGACCCGTTCGACTACAAAGAGCTCCATCACATGGAGGGGCTGCTCCTATGCGATAAGGGAGAGGCTCCCGTTCTCACAAGAGAGGGAATCACCCAAAGGGACGGTGACCTTCCTGTCTGTCCCTCTGGCGGTCTCCTAGGTGTGGGTAATCCGATAGCCGCAGCCATGGGAGTAAAGGCATGCGAGATTTACTGGCAGCTATCAGGCAAGGCAGGTAGGAGGCAGGTGCCTAATGACCCCCAGACTGGTATTTGCCAAGCTTGGGGCGATCTAATGCAGTACGGTAGCGTACTCATTATGAGGAGGGGATAGTGTGAGCGAGAAAGTCGAGAAATGGCCTGGTATAGAGCTCTCTTCCAAACAGCTGAAAGAGGGAGAAGTTATAACGAACAGATGGAAGCCGAGAGCCAGATATGCCTGGTCATGTGGGGAAGCCATCTCAAGATTCCTTGAAGAGATGAAGAAGGGAAAGCTCATCGCGAGGAAGTGTGACTCGTGCAATCGAATTCTCTTTCCTCCCAGGATGTTCTGCGAGGATTGCTTCAAGCCTACAACTGAGTGGGTCTACGTAAAGGATTCTGGGAAGATCGAGACATTCTCGATTTCCTATTTGGACAAGGATGCGAGGAGAATCAAGGACCCCATCTTCGTGGGCGTCGTCTCCATTGATGGTGCATCAGAGAAGATGGGTATTATGCACTACTTCGATGAGGTGACCAAGGAAGAGATACACATCGGTATGCCGGTCAAGGCGGTGTGGAAATCTGAAGAAGAGAGAGTCGGATCGATAACCGACATAATATACTTCAGACCACTCAAGGAGGGGGAAGAATGAATCTACACGAGGACGAGTTCTCTCATTGGCATGGTGATATGGAAGCGCAGTACGTCTATACCGCCGGAATTTCGGGAGAGCGTTTCTTTAGAGAACTCAGAGACAACGGGAAGATGATGGGTACTCACTGTTCGGAATGTGGGGTCACGTATCTGCCACCGCGGATGTACTGTGAGAAATGCTTCTCTGAGCTGGACGAATGGAAAGAAGTGCCACTGGAAGGTAAAGTCATTGCTCACACCATTGTCCATGTGGATATCGATGAAAAGAGACTCGATAAGCCCTACGTGATAGGATTCATAAGGATCAATGGAACTCAGGGGGGGCTGGTTCATTACATCAATGCGAAAAAAGCCGCGGTCAGAAATGGCATGCGAGTCAAAGTTGTCCTAAGAGATCAGAGAGTGGGATCCATTTTGGACATTGAGCACTTTGAGCCCATCGAATGATTCGTCCGCTAGACAGCGCACACCTTAATCGATTGACTTAGATTCTCAACCGCGAGAGAATGCAGTGAGATAGGAATTGCTCTGATCTATCGAGTCTTCTAACAAGGAAGCCCGCCATCGAGAGCCAGATATTCGCCTTCACAACTATTTAATACGGTTGCGCATTTAATAAGCGAGGTTTCCGCCATTCCTTCTTGGTGGGAGGAGAGGACGATTCGATGGTCATCCTCAGAATATTCCGTTTCAATCCCATGGAAGACAAGAACCCGCGTTATGTTGACTTCAATATTGAAGAGAGAGGCGGGATGACTGTTCTTGATGCTCTCAAAGTGATAAAGGTGGAGATGGACCCGAGTCTGAGCTTCAGGCATTCATGCAGGAGTGCGATTTGCGGTTCGTGTGCAGTTACGATTAATGGGAAGAACAAACTCGCCTGCAAGACTCAGATCAAATCGTTGAAGGGCAAGAGGATCGTAGTCGAACCACTGCCAGGATATCCAGTCATAAAGGACCTTGTGGTTGATTGGGAGCCTTTCTTTAGTCAGTATAGGTCAATGAGACCTTACTTAATTGCGGAATCACCTCCTCCCGCAAAGGAGAGGATTCAGAGCATCGAGGACAGAAAGAAGTACGACAAACCAGCGACCTGCATAATGTGTGCTGCTTGCACAACATCTTGTCCCGTTGTTTGGACCGATGATCGATATCTGGGTCCAGCCGCCCTCACCAAGGCCTGGAGATTCGTTGCTGACAGCAGGGACGAGGCAAAGGATGAGAGGCTGAGCATGGTGAACAACGAGTATGGGGTTTGGAGATGCCACACAATGTTTCGATGCATGGAGGCTTGCCCGAAGGAAATAGACACAACGGAGGCAATTGAAAACCTCAGAAGGGAGGTCATCAAAAGAGCGGTCGCTAGGAGGAGATGAAATGCTCAAGCAGAGGGGATTTGCCTACTATGTGAGAAAAACGGCACGAGCATCGAAGGAGACAGGCACATTCGCTCACGTCGTTCATAGGATAACAGGCCTCCTCCTAGTCATATATTTGGTCATGCACATCTTCGTGGTTACTCAGGCCAGTTTGAACGGTCAGACGTATGAGGACCTTTTGGATACATTCAGAAGTCCCCTATTTGCTCTGGCAGAACTTGTTGTCGTTCTCGGCGTTCTCGTTCACGGCCTGAACGGCATAAGGCTCACACTGTTCGATCTGGGAATCGGGCTCAAACATCAGAAAGCGATTTTCTGGGCATTCATGGTTGTCGCAGTCGTTATTTGGATTCTGGGTCTAGTGATAGTCTGGCCTACGATAGGAGGGGGGTAGTGAGTCTTCAGTTGCCAATGGAATCACGAAGAAGCATGTGGCTCTGGATTCTCCAAAGGGTCACTGGCTTTGCTCTCGTGATTCTGCTTCTGATTCACCTCGTTGTCCTTCACTACGTCGATCCTCATGCCGCAATAGAGATATCAGAGGTGAAGATTCGATTGCAGGGACTTCTCTTTATGATAATAGACAATCTCCTACTAGGATTCGTTCTCTTCCATGCATTCAACGGAGTAAGAAATGTGGTATATGACTACATATCAAGTCTGAAGAAGAGGACAGCTGTTTCCTACATTCTGCTCATCGTCGCTATATTACTTTTCGTCTTCACAGTCTATGCCTTCCTCCCATTTATGCTAAGGTGATGTACGGATGCTGAAACATGATGTCGTGATTGTCGGAGGTGGTCTAGCCGGTCTCATAGCAGCGATTGAGGCGAGCAAGGAGGTGGACACAGCAATCATATCAAAGATTCACCCGCTGAGGTCGCATACGGGCGCCGCCCAGGGAGGAATCGCTGCGGCTCTTGCAAATGAAACACCAGATTCAATAGAAGAGCATATGTTCGATACCGTGAAAGGCAGCGACTACCTCGGCGATCAGGATGCTATGGAGATCCTCGTAAGTGAGGCTCCTTCGAACATCTACGAATTGGAGCACATGGGAGTGGCCTTCAGCCGGACCAAGGAGGGAAAGATTGCTCAGAGGCCTTTTGGTGGTCATAGCAAGCCACGGGCCTGTTATGCCGCAGACTGGACTGGACACACACTACTGCACACACTATATGAGCAAAGCCTCCGACAGGGGATAACCTACTACGATGAGTGGTATGTCCTCTCTTTGGCTCTCGTTGATGGAAAGTCTGCGGGTGTGACGGCAATCGATATGAAAAGCGGAAGGATTGAGGGAATTCACTCCAAAGCCGTTATCTTCTGCACTGGTGGATATGGTCGCGCTTTCAAGATAACGTCAAACGCAGCAGCAAACACAGGTGACGGTCTCGGCATCTTCCTTCGTGCTGGACTTCCCCTCGAGGATATGGAGTTCGTCCAGTTCCATCCCACCGGTTTGTATCCACAGGGAATCTTGGTTACTGAGGGCGCCAGAGGCGAAGGCGGCTATCTGCTCAATGACAAAGGCGAGAGATTCATGAGGAAATATGCTCCCGAAAAGATGGAACTCGCTCCTAGGGATGTCATTTCCAGAGCCATTCAAACGGAGATCGATGAGGGCAGGGGAATTGGCGGGAAGGATTATGTGCTGCTAGATCTTCGACATCTTGGTAGGGAGAAAATAATGGAGAAGCTTCCCCAGATTCATTCTCTTGCCCTTGATTTCGTGGGTGTTGATGCGATAGAAGAGCCCATCCCGATTCAGCCGACCGCCCACTATTCGATGGGGGGATTGCCCACCACAACAGACGGGAACGTCATTAGGGATGCGAAAAACACTCCGGTCGAGGGACTCTTCGCCGCGGGAGAGTGCGCATGCGTCTCCGTTCATGGAGCGAACAGATTGGGAACCAATTCATTGCTGGATGCAGTTGGTTTCGGGAAAAGGGCGGGGATTTCTGCGAGGGAATTCGCGAAAGGTTCTGAATTCGAGGATTTCCCAGACGATCATCTTGACGGAATCAAGGAGGATGTCAGGTCCATACTGGCTGCAGATGGGAGGGAATCCGCTCCGAGGCTACTAGCCGAGCTCCAGGACAACATGACACGACTCTGTGGAATATATAGAAACGAAGAGAGATTGAAGGAGTGTATTGAGCGAATCAAAGAGCTGCAGGAGAGGTTCAGGAGCATAGGAACAAGGGACAAGGGAAGGATATTCAATACCGAGCTCATAGACACACTCCAAACGAAAAACATCCTGGAGTTCTCTGAGGTCATTGCGGTGGGGGCTCTCGCCAGGCACGAAAGTAGAGGCGCACATTTCAGAGAAGACTATCCAAAGCGAGATGATGTGAAATGGCTGAAGCATACGATGGCGTCAAAGGAGAACGGGAGAATTAGGTTGGATTACAAGCCCGTTGTGATAATCAAATATCAGCCTGAGGAAAGGAAGTATTGAGGGGTCCAAGATTCTCCTCCAATCGCTTGTATTTGGTTCTGCATGGCTGAGTCGCACATACTTTGGCAGGGTCAGGAATTTTCGGTGATACCTATTGCCAAGAAATGGGAACCTCTAGGAGAAAAACCCATTACCCACGATTGTCGTCCAGATAAAGTAGAACCCGAATCCGATAAGTATAGAACCGCACAGTACGAATATGACATCCTTGGTTCTTGGGGTCCAGAGCCTTCTGCTTTTGTTAACCAAGAAGGAAACAAAGGTGTCCCACAATAGATCGCACGACCAATGAACGATCCCAAAGAGGATAACGACCAGAATCCCGTAGACTGCTGCCAGCATAAGGAGGGTGAATCCCACCGTCGCCCACCAGAGGAAGAAGAAGGGGTTCGACAGTGTGGTTATCACTCCCACAAGGAAGGATGGATAGGGCATGTACTTCTCCTCCTCGCTTTTCCTGAATCTTATAATTTGGCATCCCATCAAGATTAGGAGGAGACCGCCGATTACTCCTATGATTGCCAGTGACTTGGGGTCTTGAAGCCAAGACGCCACGTAATAGACGGCGACCATCACGGGGAATTCAATAGATCCATGACCCAGCGCTATTGGAATTCCCGCTTTTCCGTCCTTGTAGCCCTTGGCCACGGTGGCGGCAAAAACTGGACCAGGCATCATTACGCCAGTAAGAGAGAGAAAGACGGTAAACCCAAGGAGGGCAATGACCTCAAACATCCAATCGGCTGATATCGATTCTAGTTTATGAGATTGGCGCCATCGTTTGGTTATACCTCCAACCAAAACACTCGGCCCAGTACCCGAGAGGCAAACACCTTCGGTTATAGGGGTACAAAAACTGCCCAAATGAATAATGATTTCAAACCTCTACAGATGGAGACGAATGCTTCGCAGAGTCGACACTGCATCCAATCGAAAGATAGTGAAACTAGAACTGGGGAGGAGTTAGCAAATAGCTTTATTTTGCCACCGCTTATGGTCATTCACTCTAATCCGAAAGCAAGGAAGTCCTCTTATGCGGAAGAAGGAAGTCAGACATGACACCCTTGGAAAGAAGATAAGCGATTGGGAAACCACTACCTTAAGGAAGAGCCTAGATGCATTGCCAGAAAGAAGCAAGGAATTCCAAACTCTTTCTTCCATACCCGCCAAAAGGGTCTACACACCGGCCGACATACGAAATCTCGATTATCTTGCTGACGTAGGTTTCCCAGGTGAGTTTCCCTTCACAAGAGGAATCCACCCAACAATGTACAGGGGACGCCTATGGACCATGAGACAATACGCGGGGTTCGGAAGCGCAAGAGAGTCGAACGAGAGGTACAAATTTCTTATTAGCCAAGGTCAGACTGGTTTGAGCGTAGCTTTCGATCTACCGACACAGATGGGCTACGACAGCGACCACCCGATGGCCAGAGGTGAGGTCGGAAAAGTCGGTGTGGCCATAAGCTCGCTAAAGGACATGGAAGTCCTCTTTGATGGCATACTGTTGGACGAGATAAGCACAAGCATGACCATCAATTCCACTGCCCCGATTCTACTTGCTATGTACATCGCTGTCGCTCAAGAACAGGGATTGGATGCAAGAGGCCTTAGAGGAACCGTTCAGAACGATGTGCTCAAAGAGTATATAGCCAGAGGGACCTACATCTTTCCGCCTAAGGAGAGTATGAAGCTCACAGTGGACCTCATCGAATTCTGCTCAAAAGGAATGCCTTCTTGGAATCCCGTAAGCATAAGCGGATATCACATGCGAGAGGCAGGAGCGACTGCGGATCAAGAGCTAGCGTTCACATTCGCTAACGCAATCGCATATATCGAAAACGTCCTGGAAAGGGGATTGAAGGTGGACGACTTCGCAAGTAGGTTGTCCTTCTTCTTCTGTGCCCAGAGCGATTTCCTGGAGGAGGTCGCCAAGTTTAGAGCAGCAAGAAGACTATGGGCCCGCATAATGAAGGAGAGGTTCGAGGCAAAGGAGAAAAGGTCCATGGTTCTCAGGTTCCACACACAGACTTCGGGAGTCTCCCTTTCCGCTCAAGAACCTGAGAACAATGTAATCAGGGTCACCCTTCAGGCTCTCGCAGCAGTCCTGGGAGGAACTCAATCTCTCCATACGAACTCCATGGATGAGGCGCTGGCTCTTCCCTCGGAGAAGGCGGTCAAGCTGGCTCTGAGAACCCAGCAAATCATAGCGCACGAGAGCGGTGCTGCAAGCACCGCGGACCCTCTTGCAGGTTCCTATTGCATTGAGTGGCTCACGTCGGAAATCGAGGAGCGCGTCCGAAAGTACATAGAGGAAATAGACTCGATGGGAGGTGCAATACAAGCGATAGACAAAGGATATCCTCAGCGAGAGATAGCAGAAAGCGCCTACAGATTCCAAAAGGAAGTCGAGGAGGATAGGAGGTTCATAATCGGAGTCAATATCCACAGGGCAGATGAAAAATCCATTGAAGGGATGAGAGTAGATCCCGAAATCGAGAAAGACCAGATGGAATCGATTAGAAGACTGAAGAGGGAAAGAAACGAGGGAAGGGTTCGAGAGTCCCTCGTGTTCCTCGAAAAGGTTACTGAAAAAGGTGAAAACCTCATGAGCCCGATCCTAAGATGTGTAAGAAACTATGCCACACTCGGCGAGATATCGGACGTTCTCAGAGGTTTCTTTGGGGAGTATGAGGTGACAGACTTCACCTAGGAGGCATGCATGTCGAGGAGTATCGATCATATCGCGATTGCGGTTGAAGACATCGACAAGGCGATCGAGCGGTTCGAAAGTGTACTTGGATCCAAAATGATGGCAAGGGAAAAGGTGGAATCCGAGGAGGTCGAGGTGGTCTTCTTCGAGATTGGGGGAGTCAGGATAGAGCTTCTCACTCCTCTCTCGGAAGATAGTGTGGTGTCGAAATTCATTCAGAGGAAAGGAGAGGGTATACATCACATTGCCATCTCTGTGGAGGATATCAAGAGAGAGATGGTCACTCTCAAAGAGAATAACATCAGACTGGTGGACGAGGAGCCTAGAGTAGGTGCAATGGGACGCATGGTTGCGTTCGTTCATCCAGAATCGACTCACAGGGTGCTCTTTGAACTCATCGAATCCTCCTCGGAAAGTGAGAAGAATGAGTAAGGTCTCCCTCAGATTTCACGATGTCGTAGATTCCACGATGGAAATTGCCTCGGACCTTGCGCTGAGAGGCGTGAACGAAGGAACGGTTATCGTCGCGAAAACCCAGAGGAGGGGCAGAGGAAGATCTGGCTCGGCATGGATATCCCCAGAAGGAGGAGCATGGTTCTCACTAATCCTGAAACCGCCAATCCAGCCGAAGGAGTCCCACAAAATCGTCCTTCTCGCAGGGCTTTGTGTTTGCAACGTTCTCAGAGATCTTCTCGAGCTGAATACAATGCTTCGGTGGCCGAATGATATCCTTCTCGAGCGGAGAAAACTGGCGGGAGTTCTGGGCGAGGGACTGCAAACTAAGGACGCTTTCTACGCCATTGTTGGAGTTGGTGTGAACACGAACTTCTCCATTGATGCCTTCCCTGAGTGGCTCAAAGAGGGGGCGATCACCGCCATGGATTTCCTGAAACGAGAAATCGATAACGAATCGCTTATCGAGACAATCGCCCAAAGGATAGTCGAAAAATCTTCGAGTCTTGGTGAGAACTATCCGCAAATCCTGGAAGAATGGACGCGATTTTCAGACACTATCGGCAGAATAATCGAGATAGACGGAACGAGAACGGGCAGGGCAATTCGCCTCGACTCTGAGGGGTTTCTAGTGATAACCAATTCGAAAGGGAATGAGCAGAGGATTGTTTCCGGTAAAATCCGCTACTTGGATGAGGTTTGAAGCTGCTCCCTTACGAAAGGATTAAAGAGATTTGGCTCATTCCTAAAGGCTGGTAGAGTGAGTTTATGACATCAGTCGGCAGGCTAAGGGAACTTCAGAGAAGAAGGAAGCAGGCGATTCTAGCTGGAGGAAAGGAGAGAATCGCGAAGCAACACAAGAAGGGAAAACTTACCGCGAGAGAGAGAATAGACCGTCTTCTCGATCCTGGAACCTTTGTAGAGACGGATATGTTCGTAACTCACAGAACCACAGATTTTGGGATGGACAAGAAGAAGATATATGGGGATGGAGTCGTAACTGGCTACGGGAAGATAGACGGAAGGCTTGTTTACATCTTCTCCCAGGACTTCACAGTGTTTGGCGGTTCTTTGGGAGAGATGTTTGCACAGAAGGTCACGAAGATAATGGATATGGCCATGAAGAATGGTGCACCTCTCATAGGCCTAAATGACGGAGCAGGAGCGAGAATACAGGAGGGTGTCATTTCCCTGGGAGGCTACGCTGAAATCTTCTTCAGGAATGTCCTCGCATCGGGCGTGATTCCCCAGATCTCCGCGATAATGGGGCCGTGCGCGGGAGGTGCAGTATACTCACCTGCGATGACGGACTTCATATTGATGGTGAAGGGAAGCAGTCACATGTTCATTACCGGGCCTGAGGTAATCAAGGAGGTGACAGGAGAGGAGGTGACGTTCGAGGAGCTTGGTGGGGCCATGACCCACAATGCAAAGAGCGGTGTGGCTCATTTTGCAGCCGAAAACGAAGAACATTGTTTTCATCTTGTCAGAAAGCTCCTGAGTTTCATCCCTTCGAACAACCTCGAGGATCCCCCTAGAACGGAAACGGAAGACGACCCGAACAGAACGGATAGGGAGCTATCGAAAATCGTTCCGGATGAGCCAGATAAACCATACGATATGAGAGACATAATCATTCGTATTGTTGACAACGGCGACTTCCTTGAAGTACACAAGTATTGGGCGGGCAATATCGTGACGGGATTCGGGCGATTGAACGGCTATCCAGTCGGAATAATCGGAAATCAACCTAAGGTTCTGGCGGGAACGTTAGATATCGATTCATCGACAAAAGGCGCAAGGTTCGTAAGATTCTGTGATTGTTTCAACATCCCCTTACTGACGTTCGTTGATGTGCCAGGTTTTCTACCTGGAACAAGTCAAGAGTACGGTGGGGTCATAAGAAGCGGGTCTAAGTTGCTCTATGCATACTGCGAGGCGACCGTTCCAAAGATGACGGTCATCACGAGAAAGGCCTATGGCGGGGCATATGACGTCATGTGTTCTAAGCACATTCGCGGGGATGTCAATTATGCCTGGCCCTCTGCCGAACTGGCGGTCATGGGTCCTAGGGGCGCCGTGAACATAATATTCAGGAAAGAGATAGAACAGGCGAAGAACATCGATCGATATCTCAGGAACCAGACCATCGCAGAACTGAAAAAGATCGCCAAGAAAATGAGGATTGAGTTGAGGGGAGCCAAGAGGAAAGCTGACATAATCAAGACCATAGAGAGCGATGAGGAGGCCGTCAAAATCCTCAGCGATTTGAGAGTGGAGAAAGCGCGAAATGAACTCGTGAAAGACTACAAGAAGAAATTCTCCAATCCCTACATCGCGGCTCAGATGGGCTATATCGATGAACTCATAGAGCCTGAGATTACGAGACCCAGACTGATAACCGCACTTGAAACTCTCCTCAACAAGAGAGAAACTAGGCCCGCCAAAAAGCACGGCAACATTCCATTGTGATGATTATGTTCAAAAGGATTCTCATCGCAAATAGGGGAGAAATCGCCATCAGGGTAATGAGAACTTGCAGGGAAATGGGGATAGAAAGCGTTGCAATCTACTCCGATGCTGATGAGAACGCCCTCCACACGAGATTTGCCGATCTTTCCTTCTACATAGGTCCCCCACCTGCGTCGGAGAGCTATCTGGATCAGAACAAAATAGTCGATGTCGCCCAAAAAGTCGGCGCAGAGGCCATACATCCTGGATATGGATTCCTCGCAGAGAACCCCGAGTTCGCAGAGAGATGCGAGCGGGAGGGAATTGTCTTCATAGGTCCCACGTCGAAGGCACTCGCAAGATCTGGGGACAAGGTCGAGTCGAGAAGAATAATGAAAAAGGCGGGTATTCCAGTGACTCTAGGCACGGATGACTCTGTAAGGGACGATGATGAGGCGATTAGAGTCGCGGAAGAAATCGGCTTCCCCGTCATACTGAAGGCCTCAGCAGGCGGCGGCGGTATAAGCATGGCTGTCGTGGAGAATTCACAGGACCTCCCATCGTCCTTGAAGATGGCAAGATCTTCATCGCTGTCCTCCTTCGGAAGTGATGAGATCTTCATTGAGAAGTATTTGAAGCCGGCCAGACACATCGAATTCCAGATCTTGGCTGATTCAGATGGAAGAGTGATACACCTCGGAGAGAGAGAATGCTCTGTCCAAAGACGTTTCCAGAAATTGATTGAGGAATCACCGTCTCCTGTAGTTGACGAGAAGACACGAAGAAAGATAGGTGAGCGGGCCGTGCGTGCGGCACAAGTAGCGAAGTATCTGAACGCTGGAACGATCGAATTCCTCTATCATAGAGGAAAGTTCTGCTTCAACGAAATCAATGCACGCCTGCAGGTGGAGCACCCAGTCACTGAGTTCGTGACTGGCATCGATCTCGTTCAGCAGCAGATACGCATAGCGGCGGGTGAGCCCCTTACGTACAGGCAAAGTGACATCGATTTCAGAGGCTGGTCGATTGAGTGCAGGATTAACGCAGAAAACCCTTACGAGAATTTCATGCCCTCCCCGGGAACGGTTGAATCCTATAGCGTACCAGGTTCCATAGGAGTTAGGGTGGATTCCGGTGTGGAAGCTGGTTCCGACATACCGACCTACTATGATCCTCTCTTTGCAAAGATCGTCGTCTGGGCAGCCACAAGAGATGCGGCCATGAGAAGAATGCGACGTGCTTTGACCGAAGTGAGAATAGTGGGCATTGAGACTAACATACCCTTCCATCTCGAGCTCCTAAAGGATGAAAGATTCAGAAAGGGAGATACCCATACTGGACTCGTTGAGGAAACCGGAATAATCGACTATCTGAGAAGCGAGGGAGAGGAGAGGAGTAGAGAGGAGAAGCTGGCCGCTGCTGCCGTAGCAGCATTCTTGTCCGAGCAACCTGGAGAGCTGAAATACTTCACCAAGAGGGAGTTGAAAATCACAGGCTACGAGAAACTCTCACCATGGGCAAGAGCCGGAAGACTGGAACAACTTAGGAAGAGGTTAAGCGCCGATGAAATTCAGTTTGGAACTTGACGGTGAGATGTTTGATGTAGTCGTTCGGAAGCTACCCAAGCTAACTGTATTCCTGGATGGGGAGAGCTATACTCCCAGAGTAAGAACCACAAAAAGTGGTTTCCAGGTTCAAATTGGTCGAAAGAGATTTTCGATTGTCAGGAAGGGCAACGTTCTCAAGGTAAACGAAGAACCCAGGAAGGTGTCAGTACGAAACATCGACTTTGCTACGGAAATAAGCATATCACCTGAGGAATACGAAGAATCCCGCGAAAGGCCTTCAAGCGTATCGGAAGAAAAGAGAGGAGAAATCCACCCGCCTATGCCTGGGAGAATCATCTCAATCTCAACGAAGGAAGGCGCGACTTTGCGGGCGGGGAGTCCCCTCCTAATCCTTGAGGCCATGAAGATGCAGAATGAGATCTCATCGCCATTGGACGGTATTGTAAGGGAGATAAGAGTCAAGCCTGGAGACCTCGTCGATGTCAGCGACGTTATGATTGTGATAGAACAAACCTAGACAGGCTTTGCGATCTCATCGATGGCATCTGGATTCTCTATCGAAGACAAATCACCGAGGTCCTCTTCGCCCAGGAACTTCGCCCTTATTATCCGCCTAACTATCTTTGCTGACCTTGTCTTGGGCAGGTCCTTCACGAAGTACAGCTCATCGGGTCGAAGGACCTTTCCGAGAATTCCTGCAACATGGTTCCGAAGGTCCTCTCTCAGTTCATCACGCGGTTGGAATCCTGGTTGAAGGACAACAAAGGTGACGACCTTTTCTCCTTTGATTTCATGAGGCGCTCCAATCGCTGCAGCTTCAGAGACAGCCTCATGTTCTATGAGAGTGGATTCGATCTCAGAGGGACCCACTCTTCTTCCAGCGACCTTTATGACATCATCTGAACGGCCATGAAGATACCAAAATCCATCGTCATCTATGCTTGCCCAGTCTCCGTGGTACCAAATATCATCCCACTTGGACCAATATGTTTGGATATACCTCTCTGGATCCTTCCAGAATCCCTTGGTCATTGACGGGGCTGGGTTCTTCGCCACAAGATGCCCCATTTTTCCCCTCACGGGGCTTCCCTCATCATCGAATACATCGGTTCCCATGCCGAGCCCCGGACCGCGGAGAGTGCAAGGCTTCAGTTCGGTAATGGGCAAGGGAGAGAGGAAGCAGCCCACGATTTCTGTCCCGCCCGAGATATTGATTATTGGGAGTCTTTTCTTTCCGATCTTCTCAAAGAGCCAAGTCCAAGAATCAGGATCCCAAGGTTCTCCCGTTGACCCCAGAATTCTGAGACTGCTGAGATCGTGCTTTTCCACCCACTCGTCGCCATATCTCATGAACATCCTGATGGCGGTGGGAGAAATCCCGAACGTTGTGATTCTGTGGCGCTCTATCATATCCCACAACCGATCGGCCTCAGGATAGTTTGGTGCACCCTCGAACATGAAAATCGTCCCGCCGAAGTTCATGACGCCCACTATCATCCAAGGGCCCATCATCCAACCAATGTCTGTGAGCCAGAAGAAGAGGTCATCGTCCTTCAAATCGAAATAATAAGCAATCTCCTTGCACATTTGAGCGAGGCATCCCGCATGTGTGTGAACGGAACCCTTTGGCCTCCCTGTTGTTCCGGATGTATAGATGATGAAAGAGTAGTCCTCGGCGCTCAATCTCTCGGTCCCACATTCATCTGACCGATCTCTCATCAGCTCATCCCACCAGATGTCAAAGCCCTCATTCCAGTTCACATCGATTCCCAGCCTCTTCAGAACGACGACTCTCTCCAGAGTTGGAACCTGCTCAACGGCCTCATCCGCCTCCCTCTTTATGTGAACATGCTTCCCTCGTCTATACGACCCATCGGCGGTGAAAAGTACCTTTGACTCTGCGTTCTGCAGTCTCGAAGCAAGAGCAGAAGATCCAAACCCGGAAAAGATGGGAATGCATATTGCTCCTATCTTCAACGCAGCGTAGAGGACGACAAGAATTTCAGGAACGAAGGGCATATAGATTCCAACAGTATCACCCCTCCCAATTCCCATCTTCTTTAGCGCATTCGCCAGCTTGTTGACGTGGGAGTACATTTCCCCGTAGGTCATCTCCCGAACTTCTCCGTCCTCCCCCTCCCAAATACAGGCGACTCTGTTCTTCTTGGCAGACTTCGCGTGCCTATCCAGACAGTTGTGAACGATGTTTATCTTACCATTGATGAACCACTTAGCCCACTCGATGCCCTCGCTCTGATCGACCACCTTGGTGTAAGGTTCAAACCACTCGATGTTGAGATCCTTCATCACGGCATTCCAGAACCACGAGATATCAGAGGAACTACGAGCAATCAATTCATCATAGTTCTCTATCCCATGCTTGTCCATAAACCTCTTGATGTTGGAACCTTCTATGTAATCGCTCGTAGGCTTCCAAACCACCTCACCCATAGCTCTTCCTCCTCAGATGCAAATACGAACCAGTAATCTCTCGAGTACTGGCAAGCAGTTTCTCGATGATAAGAGGGGGAACATATTAAAGAATTTTCATGAAGGATCTTTCGGACACCATATCATTCAGAATCTCTAGAACGGAGAAGGGCAATGGTGTATAGCACTAATCAAAAAGACTTGGAAGAGTTATCGTGCTTTGAACGCCCGTGATGGTATGAATCCTCTCAAAAACTGTCCTGTTCCATTCGTCCTGACTCCGGATCGAGAAATTTGCAACGATGTTGTAGTCCCCCGTTGTCCTTATCAGCTTTCGAATGTTTGTCAATTTCTTCAGTTCCTTCAGAGTCCTCGAAGGATTGCTCGATCTAATGAGACTCCAGACTGCTCCTTGGGAATCCTCTTCCTTTTTCCTTTTCCAGAATTCGAAGGAAGGTCTCGCATAACAACCTTGACAAAAGGGTTTCGATTCCACCCGCTCAACGAAATTCCTCAGGCTTCGATGGTCCTCAAAAGCCCCGCTTGCAACGATGTCGTAAGAACCTAGAACTGTATCGACTTCTGTAATCTCCTCATTCCTCATAAGGTCCCTGACTGCTCTTTGCACCTCACCAGGTTTCACCTTGACTAGTAGAATGCTCTCTCCCTTCAGTTGATTCATGGACTTCCCGACAGGAGCCACTTTCGGATTCCTTAAGAATCTATCAATGCCATTATCATTTTTGATAACTTCATGGAAATCGTATCCCTTAAATATCCCGAACCACAATTATATGGCGAAGGCTTTGTGATGGTGGAAAGCAGCGTTTCAAAACTCCGAGGCCATATAAGAAACGTTAGAAGTGATATCGAGAATAAGGGGATTTTTGTAGATGAGGATATCAACATCGCCCTCCGCAGAATGCTTTTTGCGGGAAGAAAGGCCATTGAGCAAGGAAAAGAACTCAAGGACTCGAAGGAGTACCTCCAGGCCGCTGCGAATGTTCACAAGGTCGTTAGAGAGAAACAGAGAGGTTCTTCTGGAAAGGAGGCTTTGCCACTTATCTCGTACAAGAAGTTCCCCAAGCACAGAAAGAAGGTCCGGTCACTGAATCTCAAGATGAAAAAGATGAAGCACATATCCAAGGGCCTCAGGAAACTTGTCCACTTGGCGAACAACAGGGCAAAGAGCGAGCATGAGTTCGAGTATTTCCTGCGCGAGATAGAGTGGCTTTTGCGCTAAACCCTTAAATAAGGTCTGTGGCCTTTTCTCCGAGATTGCCTTTGGATAGAATCGTGGAATGTGTCCCCAATTTCAGCGAGGGTAGAAAGGAGGATGTTGTTGATGCTATTGCCTACGAAATAGGAAAAGACGAGAGAGTCAAAATCCTCGATGTGGAGATGGATGCGAGTCACAACAGGTCTGTGATAACCTTTGTGGGAAGCCCTGAGGGGTGCAGGGATGCCGCATTCGATGCTGTCAAGAAGGCAGCAGAGCTCATAGATATGAACGCTCACAAGGGCGAGCATCCAAGGATTGGCGCGACCGATGTGGTTCCATTTGTCCCTGTCTCTAAAGTTACTATGGATGATTGCGTTGACCTCGCGAGAGAGCTTGCATGTAGAATTGCAGAGGAGCTGAAGATTCCCACATACCTATATGAGTATGCGGCTGCATCTCCGGAAAGGAGGAGTCTCGCTTTCATCAGGCGTGGGGAATACGAGGGGCTTAAGGAGGCGATCCGTACGGATTCGGAAAGAAGACCCGATTACGGTCCCTCCGAGTTGCATCCAACCGCCGGAGCGACTGTCGTTGGCGCGAGGGAATTCCTGATAGCGTACAATGTGTACCTGAACACAAGCAAAAAGGAGATAGCTCAGAGGATAGCGATGTCCATAAGAGAAAGCAACGGAGGGTTGAAATTCGTGAGAGCTCTCGGCTTTTATATCGAGGAAAAGGACATGGCTCAGGTCTCAATGAATCTCCAAAATTTTCGAGTCACTCCAATACACAAGGTGATGGAAGCTATAAGAGAGGAGTGCGAAAAGCTCGGCGTTGAGGTTGTTTCGAGCGAGGTCGTGGGACTCATCCCCCAGGAGGCACTCATCGATGCTGCCATTTTCCACTTGAAGCTTGAAGACTTCGATAAGAAACAGATCATAGAAAACAGGCTGTGGTGATAGGCCGTGTCTTCTTTGAATGGGTTCATTGAGAGGGTGGCATCTGACTCGCCAACGCCAGGAGGGGGAAGTGTATCCGCCTTAGCCTCTTCCCTTGGATGCGCTCTTGCGGAGATGGTCTCAGGTATTTCTATAGGAAAAGAAAAGAATGAAAATGTCAAGGAGGCAATGCGAAGCGCTCTTGACAGATCCACTAAACTAAGAAGGAGGTTGATTCACCTCATCGAAAAGGATGCGCAGGCTTACCAGGCGGTCTTGGATTCTCTTTCTCTACCTAAAGGAACGAGCGAAGAAAAGGAAAGAAGAAAGAAGGCGGTGCAGGAGGCACTCATCGAAGCCGCAAAACCTCCCATCGACATCGTGAGGATATCTCTGGAAGTCCTTAGGATTGCTAGTGACCTAGCTGAGATAGGTTCAAAGAGCGCCTGTACGGATGTGGGCGTTGCCGCCCTTATGGCTCACGCTGGCCTTTATGGAGGCTACCTTAACGTGAGAGTTAATCTGGCTTCGGTCAAGGATGAGGACTTCAAGAAAAAGATGGAAGACGAGGCCCGCTCAGCTCTCGACAAAGGACATGCCTTGCTCCAATCGACACTGGCTATCGTCGATTCGAAGTTGTCCTTCCAATAAAGACTTATTCTTGTTTCTCGATTACTAACAGCGTGATAAGATGAGAGTAAAGGCCAATCGAGGGGAGAGACTGGAATGCAAAGGTTGGCGACAGGAAGCCATTCTCAGAATGCTTCAAAACAATCTCGAAAACGCGGAGAAACCTGAGGAGTTGATAATTTACGGAGGTGTGGGCAAGGCTGCGAGAAATTGGGACTGTTATCACAGAATAGTCGAGGCGCTCAAAGAATTGGAAAGCGATGAGACACTTCTCGTTCAATCTGGCAAGCCAGTAGGGGTTTTCAAGACCACAGAGAACTCTCCACGGGTTCTCATTGCAAACTCCAATCTCGTTCCTAGATGGTCGAATTGGGAGAAGTTCTACGAGTTAGAGGACCTAGGACTTATGATGTATGGTCAGATGACGGCAGGCGGGTGGGCATACATCGGCACTCAGGGTATCATTCAGGGCACCTATGAGACCTTTGCCGCTTGCGCACGGGCAAATTTCGGCGGCTCACTCAAGGGGAGGTCCGTGCTCACAGGCGGCCTTGGAGGAATGGGAGGTGCGCAACCACTGGCAATCAAGATGAATGGCGGTGCCTGCCTAGCTGTCGAAGTGGATGAGTCTCGCATCAAGAAAAGATTGAGTGCTGGCTTTTGCGATGAGATGGTCAAAGATCTCGATGAAGGATTGGAAATCGTGAGAAACGCCAAGGAAGAAGGTGAACCAAGGTCTGTTGGTGTCTTCGCCAATTGTTCAGAGACTCATCCAGAGCTCGTTGATATGGGCATCTCATTCGACGCCGTCACAGACCAAACGGCAGCGCATGACGCACTGAATGGTTACATCCCAAGAGGCTTGACTGTTCACGAGGCCGCGGATTTGAGAGCAAGCGACCCTAAATCATATCTTGAAAGGTCGTACTCCTCCATGGCAGACCATGTGAGGTCAATGCTATCCCTGCAAAAGGCTGGCTCGGTGGTTTTCGACTACGGGAATAACATCAGAGGTCAGGCCTTTCAAGCGGGCGTGAAGAACGCTTTCGATTTTGAAGGCTTCGTGTCTCTGTACATCAGACCCATGTTCTGTGAGGGAAGAGGCCCTTTCAGATGGGTGGCTATATCCGGAGACCCGGAAGACATTCTGAAAACAGACAATGTCGTCACTGAGCTCTTTCCAGAGAACAGACAACTCACAAACTGGATCGAGCTGGCGGAGAAGTATCTTCCGTGGGAAGGGCTACCTGCGAGGGTCTGCTGGTTGGGTTATGGTGAGAGAGCGAAGTTCGGAAAACACATTAACGAAATGGTGAGGGAGGGCGATCTCTCAGGGCCGATAGTCATTACCCGCGATCATCTTGACTGTGGCTCTGTCGCCTCTCCCAACAGAGAAACCGAGGGTATGAAGGATGGAAGCGACGCCGTCGCTGATTGGCCCCTTCTAAACGCGCTCTTGAACACAGCAGCTGGTGCAGACCTTATAGCGATTCATAATGGCGGTGGCGTGGGCATCGGGTACTCGACCCATGCAGGGATGACCGTAGTCGCCGACGGAACAGAGAGTGCAGAGAGAAGAATCGAGCGTGTTCTGACAACTGACCCTGGCCTGGGAATCATAAGACACGCTGATGCTGGATACCAGAAGGCGAAAGAGTTCGCAGAAAGACATTCAATTAACATTCCATGAGAATAGTGCGAGCAAGAAAACGGAGCCAACTGTGGTCCAAAGTCTTTATTCCACAATCGCATTACAGTTTGAATGCTTAAAATGAGGGCAAAGACCTGGCTCGAGAAAGACGGTATTTTTCTCATTGGTGAGGGCAGAGCCAGACTGCTGAAGTACGTCGATGAGACAGGTTCAATATCGGAAGCCGCGAGAAGGATGAGAATGTCCTATAGGCACGCATGGGGTGTTCTCAAGAAGATAAGTCACGCGGCTGGAGGAGAAGTTGTTTATTCTAAGAGAGGCGGGAAGCGAGGGGGCCGCACTCGTCTTTCAGAAATAGGGAAGAAGATTTTGAACGCTTATGAAAAGGGAAACAGTTCAGTTCAAACCTTTCTCGAGGGCGGGCCGAGACATCCGCGAATCGCCGTTGATGGCATCCTAATCTACAGAGGAAAGCTTCTCGCTGTGAGACGCAAGTATCCGCCTTTTAGGGGGAGACTGGCACTTCCAGGGGGTTTCGTGGAATACGGAGAAAGGGTTGAAGAAGCAGTAGTCAGAGAATTCGAGGAGGAAACGGGTATCAAGACCAAAGTGAAGCGGATCCTTGGAGTGTACTCTGACCCCGACAGAGACCCAAGAGGTCAGGTTGTTTCCATAGTTTTCCTTCTTGAGAAAACGGGCGGGAAGCTCAAGTCGGGAAGTGATGCAGAGAGCATAGAATTGATAGAACCCGAGCAGGCTTCCCATATGGCTTTCGACCATGCAAGAATCATAGAGGACTATCTGAGACTCAGAGATTGATGATGAGATTTTCCCGAGAGTCCCTGAAGAAGGGAAGAAAGACTATTGACATGCTATTTGTCATCATGTTGTATTGTATCCTCCGCGACATGCGAGGTTTGTCCGCTTCGTTTGTGAGTGCTACGAAGTCAGCCAACTTCTCGGCTTCCTTCTCTCAGGTATTGCAGGGCATTCCCCAGATCCCGCCAAAAATTCTCTACTTTTAGCTAGCGTGGCGGATTGATCGTGAGAGTGATTGCCCATTTTCTGAACTCTTTGGCATTTCCTTAAGCGGGCTTCCGCGTTCAGGACAGAACTTCGAGCCTTCGGGGACGAACTTCTCACAGTTTGGACAATCCGTTCCTAGTTCCATCCTCGCGCCACGGTTGCCACAGAATTTCATCCCCCTTGAACCATCTGTCCACATTTGGGACGGGTCGCAGAGGGACCTGGGACGCCTTCCTGCCTTCTCCTTGCTGCATCCATCGTCATGTAACCCGTCCCGATACCTGCTTCCTTCGTCATGACCTCTGTGCTGTACCTCTCATCGCGTTTCCACTCTGTCGTCAACCTAATGGAATATTGCACTTGCATAGGTCCTTTGTGGGCAAATTCTATCGGAATGCTCAGAAAAAAAGGGCCGCCCAGAATATATCTGAACGGCCTTGTTGTGGAGGGATGCTTGTTTCAACAATGTACATAAGCACTATATATCGTTTTTCAAATCTCGTCAGGTGGTGAATGATTCGCCTCTTTCAGCCACGTTTTCTAACAGATTGCTTAGAGATTTGTACAGAGTCGCACAGAAACCCATTTGCATGATTCTTTCTTCGAGCCTCAAACCTCTGTATGGTCAATTTCTTCCACTCGAGCCAATTCATAATCATATAGTTCGAAATAGTGTGCGTACGAATAAGTGAAAATACCACTTCGGTTATGGTGTGTCAGCATGAGAAGAGTGATTCTTGATGCGAACGCCCTGATGATGCCATTTCAATTCGGGATCAATCTTGACCTTGAGCTTGAAAGGCTTCTCGGTTCCTTCGAAGTCCTTGTACCTACACCCGTACTCATTGAATTGAATGCCCTGGCCTCCACGAACAATCTTGCGAGAAGGGCATTGAGATTAGCCAAGAAATATGAAAAAATCGAATCGAAAGGGAACGCGGATGATGTCCTCCTCGATCTCGCGAGGAATAAGAAGGCCATTGTTGTGTCGAATGACAAGAAGGTAATCTCTTCTCTCCGGAAGGAAGGGTTGCCATACGTACGGCTGAGGTCCCATTCCCACCTAGTCCTAGAAGGGACTCTGTAGCAATCTATTTGTTTTGAATATGCGATTGAGTGCCGTGAAACACGGTCAGATAGATGCTCTGAAATATCTTGCCCTGGCGGGTGCACTGAAGGGGCACATAGACATCACTTCTTCTGAGCTAGGAGATTTGATGGGGGTGAGTCAACAAACCGCCTCCAATCGAATATTGGGACTCCTTGAACTCGGACTAATCACGAGAGAGATAGGGTTTCGTAGGCAGAGAGTTCGAATTACAGAGCAAGGATTAGCCGTTCTAAGGAAAGAACACATGGACTTTAGGAAGATATTCGAGGCCTATGACAGATTCACAGTCACCGGTGAGGTGACCACAGGAAGTGGGGAGGGAAGATACTATCTCCAACAGAATGAGTACAGAAGACAGTTCGAGAGAATCCTGGGCTCCACCCCTTTTGAGGGAACTCTCAACTTGAGGGTGAAAGGGAGGGAGGCTGAGAAGCTCGCACTGCTGAAATCGATGGACGGCATCCTTGTCGAGGGCTTTCAATCGGGTGGAAGAACCTTTGGCGATGTGAAATGCTTCCTCGCCACTATTCGAGACAAGAAATGTGCCGTTGTCATTCCTCTGAGGTCTCACCATCGTGAAATCGTAGAGGTCATATCCAGGCTCAAACTCAGAGAGGTTTTCGAGTTGAAGGATGGCGACTTGGTGGCTATTAACATTGATTTGGCCTCCAAAATCTAACGATGGCTGGGAATTGAACTCTAGTTGTACGATGATAATGACTGTTTAGCAACATACACATATGCTGTCACAATCTATTTTAGAAACTCTTGGTCACATAGTCGAGAACCGACTCGAATATCACCCTGCCATCACCATTGGTTGGCTTCTTTCTCGTCCAATCCGCTTGTTGAAACCCGAAGTATGTTCTCTCTGGATGGGGCATCATTCCGAAGACATTGCCCTCTGAATTACATATACCCGCGATGTTGTATAAAGATCCGTTGGGATTCCACGGATACCCAGCAATCTGACCGTCAGCATCGACATATCTGAAAACTATCTGATCATTATCTTCTAGCAAGTCTAGCATCTCCTTTTCCCTGTCCTTTGGCAGCATGAACTTCCCCTCTGCGTGTGCTGATGGAGCCTGAATGATTTGACCTCTCTCGAGCTTTCTCGTGAATATGCACTTTCCTGAGTTCCAATTCCTCAACAGAGTTGGGCGGCATTCAAACCTGCCAGAATCATTCCAACCGAGAGAAGCCGTCGGATACCTACTGATGGTCGATTCAACTCCCGGAAGCACACCAAGTTCCACCAGAATCTGAAAGCCGTTGCAGATTCCCATGACGGGCTTTCCCTCCTCTATGAATTCCGCTAGTTCATCTTCCATCCCGCTTTTCATTCGCGCCGCCAGAATGGCACCCGCCCTTACATAATCCCCAGATGAAAAACCACCCGGAATGACCAATATATGATAGTCACTCAACTTTCTCGCCTCATCTGCGCGTGTATCCTGCCCCAGCAGTTGTTTGAGATGGACTACTTCTGGAGAAGCACCAGATCTTTGAAAAGCTCGGTATGTCTCTTCTTCACAGTTTGTCCCCTCGATTCTGAGTATGCACACCTTCACCTCCTCGACATTCAAGGCGTCCCCCCCATGAAGTCATATATGGTTCTATTCCAAGCATCTCTCAAATCCTCGAGGAAAATTCCCACTTTGATATTGTAATCCGCAATGATGACACTGCTTCCTTTGACCATTCCCAATTTGCGAACTGGGACACCTGACATGATCCCAATGAAGCCATCTTCCTTTTCCCGCCAAACCTCAACGAGCCACCGTGTATTGCTTTCGGAGAACATCTTCACGCTCGTCAGCATATCACCTATCTTGGATAGGTCAATGAAAGCCCCTATGTCCCCACCCAAAGCCATTTCTGATATCGCCACAGCGATGCCACCGTGAGAGACGTCGTGGCAGGAGGCCACCATCTCCTCGTTTATCGATCTGAAGACAGCGTGAAGGCTCCTTTCTAGTGATTCGACATTTACACTCGGAACGGTGCTCGAATAGCCTCCAAAAACCCGGAAGTATTCCGATCCTCCCATCTCATTCCTCGTTTGGCCCACTAGATAAATGGGATTGTCCTGCTCCTTGAGTTCCGATGTGACGCATTTTCTCACATCAGGAGCCTTTCCTACGCCTAGAACGACTGGCGTGGGCGGGACAGGACCCTGTTCCGTCTCGTTGTAGAAACTCACATTTCCTGAGGGGATGGGAAGCCCAAGATGGGAAGCCACGTGACCTATTCCTCGGACCGTCTCTCTGAAGAATCCAAGCCTGTCTGGTTTCTCCGGATTTCCAAAACTGAGACAGTTTGTGAGTGAGTGGGGAGAGCTTCCCACAGCAGCGAGATTCCTGCAAACTTCATCCACTACCGACATGCCTCCTCTGTATGGATCGATCTCAGAAAAGGTAGGGTTAGTAGCCGTCGCTATGGCCATACCACGAAATGAGTGCTCCAGAGGCTTGATCACGACCGCGTCTCCATGACAAGCATGGCCGATTTTTCCCTGCAATGGCTTAACGACGGTCGCTCCCCTGACCTCATGGTCATACTGATGAATCACCCACGTCTTTGAGGCAATATTGGGTGAAGAGAGAAGTGTAAGAAGGCTCTTGTTGTAATCCTCCGGTTCCTTGGGAAACATCTCTGGCTTCTCCAAGAATCGGGCATCAAAAAAATACTCCCTGCAGTACTCCGGACCCGCTGTGTAGAAGTCCAAGTCCAACTCCAAGACTTTCTTCCCCTTGTACAACACCCTAATCACTCTTTCCTCGATTACGTGGCCGATTGGTGTTGCCAGGACATCATACAAATTGAATATGTGGAGGACATCCTCTACCTTCTCAGGAGGAACCGCCAGCATCATTCTCTCCTGGGACTCGCTAACCCATATTTCCCAGGGTTTGAGCCCTTCCTCCTTCAATGGAACCTTTTCCAAGTGCACCTCGGCTCCAAAGCCACCCGCGAGAGCCATCTCCCCAACGACGCATGAGAGTCCTCCCCCGCCAAGGTCCTTCATTCCGTTCAGAAGTCCCTTTTCCACAGCTTCGAGGCATGCATGAATCAGCGGCTCTTTTGTTATAGGATCGCCCAATTGAACCGCCCCGCCCATCCACTCCTCTTCCATATCTTCAGTTAATTCGACGGAGGCATATGTGACTCCATGAATGCCGTCCCTTCCGGTGCGCCCACCGACGAGAATGAGAACATCGGAGCTCGTCTTCACCGCATTCCTTAGAATGCTGCTCTTCTTTGCAATTCCAACGCAGCCCACGTTGATGATGCAATTCCCGAGATATCCCTCATGGAAGTACACGCTCCCTGCGACTGTTGGTATCCCTATCCTATTGCCGTAGTCTCTAATGCCTGCGACGACTCCTTCGAACAGGTATCTTGGATGCTTAACCCCCTTTGGAAGCTCATCATGGGGGAAATCCAAGGGACCGAAGTGCAAGGGATCAATGAGAGCGATAGGCTGGGCGCCCATGCAGAGGACATCACGTATTATTCCTCCTATTCCAGTGGCTGCTCCGCCATAAGGTTCAATCGCGCTTGGATGATTGTGGCTCTCAATTCTCAAGGCGTATGCGTGGTCCTCATCGAAATTTACGACACCTGCATCGCCTCTAATGAGAACAGAAGGCGTATCAATCGAAATCAGGTATTCCTTGAGAAACACCTTGGACGATTTGTAGCAGCAGTGCTCCGACCATGCCTGTCCAATCGATTGGAGTTCCACGTCCGTGGGGTCTCTTTTCTTCTTGCTACAGTATTCCTGAATTCGCTTCATCTCGCTCAGGTCGAGAGCAAGCCCGCCCTCTTCGCTCAACCTAATCAGGTCATCGTCAGAAGCGTCCAACAGATTGATGAATCGGACCTCAGAGGAAAACTCCTCCAACTCCCCATCCTCCTGGTGATTCCGTTAATGCAAGGCACTTACTTAAGCATTCCATAGGTCTAATGTTAGCGGGTTGCGAGCTACTCGAATCTTATCATATAATCGTGGATGACGGGATTCGCCAGGAGACGATTACACATCTCCTCGAGGATCTTCCTTGCCTCGTCCTTGTCTTCCCCTTCAAGATCAATCTCGAACAGCTTCGCGGACTTCACATCTACTGCGTTTTCGAAACCTAGAAGCTTCAGCGCCTTGAGGGTGTTCGCTCCTTCGGGATCCGCAACGCCTTTCTTCAGATGTATCTCGACGAACGCCTTCATCATGGAATCACTCTGGCGGGATAGCGCGGCTGCCTACTTATTGTTTCCTCCCTCACGCGAGATGATATGACTGTTGAATGAGCTTCCAAGCGGAGTCCAATTGGGATTCTTCCCTCAGCCAAAATCTACTCCTAAACCATCCCCAGCCTTGGTTGAGTGGGACGGGATGAGCAAGGCCATCTGGATCTTTCAACTGCTCGAACGGTGGGAGGATGAATATGTCTATGTCCTTCTTATGCAGCCTCATCTCAGCAAAGACCTTTCTCTTCCTGGAGCTTCGCACGGAAATCCAATATTTCATGACCCTCTCCTCGAAATTGTCCCCATTACTCTTTTCGATGGCCTCTATCCTCTCCCTGAGCATCAGGTACAGTTCTCTTGCCTTGGAACCGCCACGGCTGAGTGCATCCATCACTTCACCTTCCGCATAATGAAAAGATACTTGAACCCTCTGAGGAAGAAATTGTACTTGATTGCCCTTCTCTGCCAGAGTTCATTGTTTGAGCGTTGATTATGTATTCTCACAGCAATGATGTCGACAGGTTGAAGATAACGGGAGAGAACATCAAAAAGCTTGAAGCCAACGGGGGTGAATCTCCTCCGCCTAAACTGGTCGGCAATGAGCCATCCGAGAATTCCACCGAGTTTCAGGGTTCTGTGAATCTCCTTGACAATCTTTCCCAGCTCCTCAAAGAATCGGTCATTCTCGCACGGGATTTTTCCTATGCAATCGGGATGATTCGAATAGTGGATGTTGTCGCTGTACGGTGAATCTACGAAATGGAGGTCCACGCACTCATCCTCCAGGGGAAGGTTTCTCGCATCATTTTGTATGATGTCGCTCCTTATGGCGGCTATGTCGTAACCTATGACTCTTCGGTTCTCCTCTCTGGCTACATCAATTGTTGTTCCACTTCCGGCCATGCAATCCACGACCAGATCTCCAGGTTCTGTGTATCTCGTGATGAGGTTACGAATGACGAAGGCAGGAGTAACACCTGGGAATCTATTGTCCCCTTTCTTCCTCTCTCCGTAGCTCTGGAATGGATAATCCCATAGGGTCGTTATTTCGGCGGTCAATTCAGGGCGGATGTTCTTCCTACAATCTTCCTCCTGAGCTAGTACAGAGAGCACGACATCCCTCCGCGAAGAAGAACGAGCGGCGGGCAATCAAACTTACTACCACATGAACCTGACATGAACTAGAGAAAAAAAGAAAAAATGCCCGAAAGGACTTAGCGGGCCCAAGCATCCTCTTCTGACAGACATAGTGACGCGGCTTCGGGATATCATGGTTCGCGTCATTCCCGGACTTTTTCAGCTTTCTTCGACTACAAGTTTGCCTTCAGGAAGCTCTTGCCACCAGGGCCTCCACCATTTGGGATGCGACTAGCAAGTCAGATGAAGAGCTGCAACGACGCCTTCCGATTCTGCTCTTTCATTGTATTCCCTGCAAGCCTCCGTCGTCCTCTCGACTATCAGCTGGATTCCCGATGATTCGAGCTTTTTGATAACCTCTGGCCTCACCTTTACGAGGCCGGAATATCCTGTTCCGACTATCAGGGTTTTGGGATGCCTCTTTAGGATTGTTTGGAGGTCCTCAACACAGAGTGCATGTCCCTCCTTCCTCCACCAGTTAGCATCAACGCCATTTGCGTCTATTATCACATCACTCCTGAACTCCCTTCCATCAATAACTATCCTGCCGAACTCGTAAGAGTCTATCATCTCCATCGGTATCATTTTGCAAGGATAAAATCGCTTTCCATCCTGTCCCTAAACTACGGAAAAGCTGTAGCTACCTTTCTCGCGAATGTTAAGTAGCCCGTATGGCCGAGCATCTTGAAGCTGGGCCTAGTTCCCATATCGCCCACTTCTATCTCTCTCTCCAAGGTCTCGAGGGTTCTAACCTCTATGAAGGGAAATCTCTCAAGTTCGCGAACCGTTCTTTCCACCTGATTCATAGTTGGAACGTAAGACGCGATGTAACCGCCAGGCCTTAGCGCGTGATGAGCTAATTCAATTGCTTCCCACGGGTTCGGGATATCTAGTACAATCGCATCGACATCTCTTTCAGCGATACCTTCAGTGATGTCGCCTTCTACTAATGAGCAGAGATTGAGCATCCCTGCGTTCTCAATGTTCTTCCCCGCAATCCTCTGGAAATCCCCTCTTGATTCATAGGATATCACCTTTCCATTAGGGCGGACGAAATTCGCCAGGACAATCGTGAGTGCGCCAGAACCTGTACCGCCTTCCACTACAATGCTCCCAGGTTTGATGTCGCAATTGACTATGATGAGCGCTGCATCCTTAGGCAGGATTATTTGGGCCTTCCTGCTGATTGATTGCACTTTATCAAGGAGGCTTGGCTCTAGGACAAGAAATCTGGTGTCACCAATCTTGATCTCCTTTCCGAGAGTGCTTTCGTCAATCTTGGATGTGTCGAGAACGCCTACGCGGTCTACTTTTGTAATATCGCCAGTGAGCGGGATGATTCTCTTCTTCCCTCTAGGGTCGATTAGCACTATCCGCTTCACAAGTCTGAATGGGCGGGTCCGACTTAAACCCTATGGAAGTCTGTTATCAATATCCCACGCCGAAGGGATATCGACGAGAACCCAGTAGGCCTCACCGGTAGTGATCGGATCCGACAAGACGAGTTTCTTGAGATAATATGGTATCGCGGTTCCATCGAATCCTTCCACCCTCGTGGCGCCGGTTGCAGAAGCGAGGGAAGCGACATCGTTTGCCAGGAAGGTCGGAACTCCGATGAGGTTGAAACCCGGTGTTAAACTTATCGAGACGGTTCGAGGTACGAGCCCAGCTACAGTGAGGTCACCGCCGGAAACGACTTCAAGCCAGAGGCCCATCGTGTTATCGATTCCAGGGAGATCTGAATACGTCTTCACCGAACTCCATGTCTTCCAGTGATCCGAAGTATCATCTGCAATATAAGTCCAAACCCTGCTTATCTCTATGGTCTGGAAGACGGTCTCGACGCTGTTATCGAGCATATTCACAGGTATGGATATGAGATGTATTCCCGCAGTAAGGGGTTTCGTGAACTTGGCTGCGATATCTGGGCAATCAGACTCAAGGACACCGTCGAATGACTTCACGCAGTAGAAGACATTGGAGGGATTTCCGTGGCCCATTCCCAGGTCAGTCCATGTGTACGATGGACTTTGCGTTGCGGTCACATTCTCTACATTCTGATACGGTCCCAGATAGTCGAATGATCTGTAGATAGCGTACCGGATGACATCCATGTCTCCTCCTCCGTCATCCGGAGAGGCATCCCAATAGATTGTCACGTCAGCGAGAGCAGGTGCAAGCCTCGCATTGGTCATTATGGGCATTGCAGGTTTCTGAGCACCGACAGCTGTCAAGCATATCTCCACGAACTCGGGGTCTCCCCACAGACCCAAAGAGTCCTGACCGTGCACCCACGCTCTTCTGCACTGTCCAACGAGCCAAGTGCCTGGAACGTTCACGACGGCAGATACGCCCTCTATTGGTTTGTCGAATGCTCCGTCCACAGGGTTCATGGCGGTTCCGGTGCCGTAATCAGCGGACGTTGGTCTGGATTCCTGAAGGAAGTACTCCGCCGCGCTGATGTTGTTATAACCAGTGCTCACGTCATCTATGTTTGCAGTAAGGAGGAACTGATTGTAGGCGGTTACATTGATCGGATTCGGATTTGAAGCGACGACCGTCGTTACAGGACCGAGATTGTCGGGATCGTTCTCCCAATTCCAATTGTGTATTCTCAGGTAGATGTCCATTTCTCCTTTCTGATTCATAGAGTGATAGGCCGTGAAAATCTTATCCCCTATCGTGTCCGTAATGGGCTGACCCTTTGCATAGGAATCCTCTGTTAGAATGGATCTGACTCCCGAGGAAAAGCCATCCTGCGAGGAGACCACATCGATATTGGGTGCTCCAAAAGCTGGGATGATATCTTCCTCGAGGAATGTCAGCACCAGCGCATTCGAAGCATCATCGATATCCAGAATTGGTCTGGTGACGTAGTATATCTGACTCACAATTCCACCGTAGGGTCCCAATGGGGACACCTGAGGCTCATAAGGAGTCCAGGGAGGGACATGATCCCAGGGCTCCCACGTTTGGCCCATGTCATCGGTATACAGAACAAACATCTGCTTGTCTGTGTGTGAAGTCTCGCTTCTGGTGAAGACGTCATATATCCTGTTTCCGCTTGGCCCCTCGGCCGTACTCACTCCAGCGGGGAACATGAGGCTGTCACCAACGGTATCAAATATATCCTGCTTTGTTCCGACCGATGGATAGAAATTGAGACCGTCGTAGTATTGGAAGCACAAATCTCTGTCGGTTATAAGGGATCCCGCAATCCTCCAGTAGTAGAGTATCCATGCGACTCCGTTCTGATCGACCACTCCGTTGGGGAAGAAATGATAATTTCCATCCTGCGGAGAAATCACCGCATTGGGGGTCTTGTTCGTCCAAGTATCGCCTCCGTCATAAGAGAGGAAGGCGAGCACGGAAACCTGAGAGGGATTTGCCTGTCCGGTACCGGTGTACTCAAGAATTTCGTTGATGATGAGAAGTTGATCCTTGGGCGCTGGTGCAGGCGGATTTGGAAGAGGCAGGAGGAATGTCATCCTCTTCACGTTCCGGTATCTTGGTCCGGAGTTAGTGTCAACATGACGCAGGTACCAGGTATCATAGGGCGGACTCGAGTAGGCCACATAGATCCAGTCATCTATTTCCTGTATGAGAGGATCGTTTCCATGCCACGTTATGAAGACCCGATAGGACCAGTTTGTCGAGCTCCCATTGAAATATGTCATTCGTATGTCTGTGGGGTTGTCTGGCATCCAGGTTATTCGATTGGAAGGACCGAATGTAATCCCACCATCCGTCGAATGCTTGACCTCAACACGAGTGCCTTGCGTGGCCTCGGCCGCGTAGGCGACGAAGACATGGTCCATCGTTCCGTCATTAAAGGCAAGGACATAAGGTTCTGTCTGGCTCTGGTGATCTATAGTGTCGGTTTCATTTGTGACCGGAATTACCCTAGCTAGCCTTCGCTGGACGACGTCTATCACCAAGCACAGCCTATCCGAGGCTATTGGGTCCGTGATGTCATTCTGAGAAATACCTTCTATGCAGAAATCATAGACACCAGTAGAAAGCCCAGTGAGGGCGGACAAGATTGCTGTCACATCCCTATCCTCATTTGATGCAAGAGTGACGTCCGTTACCGTTGTACCATCGTTCAGCTTGTATTCTACTACGAGTTGAGCCGGCTTGTTTGCGGTCTCGCTGAGTGCGATGGTGTCCTGTTGTGTCCCGAAATTTAGAACATTGAACGGGAAGGCCGCCGAACCTCCAGGATGAACCGTATACCTAACTGGATTTCTCGTGGTCAGACCAACGTGATAGTCTCGAATTGGTCCAACATCCGCAGAGAAGATAAGAGCGAATGGAGGATTGTGGATGGCATTTGTGTCCCCGTACAACTTCACAGTCCAGATGCCTACTTCGGGTTCCTCCACGAATATGTTCTCTACCGTATTGTAGTCATCATCCGTATCGAAGTCGAATGCGAAACTGTAATCAGGGTCCCAATCGAAAGCGCTAGGATTGGGATATGACCAATTATCGTATTCCGGGTAAGTATTGCTAGTTGCAAAGAGATTGCCCTTGTATACGACCCCGCCAGGAGAAATTGCCTCCAAATCAAGGTCGTCCTGGAGAAATATTCCCATGGGAGCCATATGAACCATCGTTATCTTCAGTGGAACCCTCGACGATCTTATGTCGAGACTCATGCCACCGTCCGTGGCCGCATTCCATACCTGGCCTGCACTAAGATTGCCCATTGCCCACTGATTAGTTCTTGGCGGTGTTGGGAATAGGGAGTTCTTGATGTTCACCTTTCCCCAGCCCTGGTCATAACTGGGATAACCATATCCCATGTCAGTTGCGCCATTTATCAGGGTTGCCTTCACCAATGCTGATGTTATCTCGCTCGTTGTCAGCCCATAGAATTCTCTATAGAACTCTCTTGTCAGTGCCGAATGCCCTGACAGGCGAGGTGTAGACGCAGATGTGCCTCCCATATACCAGTAGTCCGCATTGGCCCAGGAATCTTTCGGATTGTAATATTGATAATCGGTAATGTCAGAATACTCGTTATACATTGCTCGGGCCGAATGCGGACCAGCAAGCTCTGACGTTCCAACTATGTCCGGCTTCAGTCTATTCTCCACCGGACCTCGGCCGCTGTAGGAAGCGAGCTGTGAAGGATCATCCGATCCAGCGCCCTTGAAAGGACGGTCATTTTCAGAACCTCCCACGCTCAACGCATTATGGGCATTTCCGCCACCGCTAACAGTGTTCCACCCGGGGCCCTCGTTTCCCGCACCAAAAACTACGAGGGCATCGGGATTGCTCCACATGAAAGCGTCGACATAGGGAGAAGTAAATCCATATGAGTTGTCGACAGTCGCGGGTCCCCAACTGTTAGACATCTGTCTCGCGCCGTCGGCATACTGGGCCTCCCAGACATCTGGAACAGGAACATACAGACCTGCACCGAGACCGCACGAATCGAAGGAAAGCTCTGCTTCTGGAGCCACGCCTGCGTACCCGTGAGTATAGTCGCTGTCGCACGGATCATAGATGGCATCCACAAGTTCCTTGATATACCCGTTCCCGAGGGCGTCACCTGCAGTATGAGTCCCGTGACCATTGGGATCATCGTAGTGTCCAGTCCTCGCTCTTATAGCTAGCACTCTGTCTCTGTTGCAACCAGGACCCGGGCCCTTGAAGAAATCGTAGTGTCCACTGCCCTCAAGACCTATGTCGAATCCAGTATCGGCGAATCCTATGACTTCTCCTTCACCAGTTAGCCTTATGGGCAGTTCTGATACGGGATTATAGAGTCCGCTTACTGAACTCAGTTGGGCCTCATAGTTCTTTTCCAGGAGCGCTGCTCGGTTGTTATAAACCACAATCGGAAGGTCTTTGAATATGTGCCTAACATCCGGAATGTTTACAAGCTCATCAATCAGAAATCCAGCAATCACCACGTTAACAGTATGATGACGATTTGAAGCGCCATATACAGTACCGAGGCTTTCGATTTTTCTCAGATTCTCCTCAAAATCTGCATCTGGGTACAGCTGAACCTTTACTTTCATATCGGGAGAATCCACGAAATCCTGAGATACCTTGAAGGCAGGATAGTAGGGGCTCAGAAATCGAATGAAATCGAGATTACCAACTCTGGAGACGACCGACTTCTCCATCCCGACTATGTATCCATTGTAGGGAGTGTATTCGTACAACCTGACCCCGAGGCTTTTGAGCCTCTCCACCTTGTCGACTGTCAGATAGCCCGAATACTGAATGATGTAGTAATCTCCGGTTTCCACATCGGCATATGCATTTGCTAGAGCACTTGGGTCTCTCGTGTCGATCTCCAATCCAGAATATGGAAACCAGAGCACGCTCAGTTCCTCGACAGATTGGTTCTCTTCCTCCGTTGATATGCTAGTGGATCCTGGCGGGAGGACCATTCCTATGACGACGAGTCCAACCAAAAACCCAATTAGCATCTTGTGGTTTTTTCTTATTTTCATGCTACTCCTCCATTACCAGTGACAATCATTTTCTGCCCACAATTTCTTGGTGGGTGTTGTTATATTCTGGTTTGTATTTAAATGTTCCTTCAGATGGATGGTCTTCTGGCGGATGACCAGCATCAATTGAGTTCCGACAAAATATTTATAGTTTGGGCAACATGACTTTTACAAAATTCTGCGAGGAGGAGTACATGGCAGAATCACCTCGGAATTGGCTTTTCGCTAGAGCTGTTCTTCTTGGTTTTCTTCTATTGGCATCAGCGACACTAGCCGGATATGGATCGCCGGGAAATGATAATGAGTACTCTGGGATGTCTCAGCATCAGGAGACCGGAGAAATCTTCACTATTGACGAGAATGAGGGAATTGGGAAAGAAAGGTTCGCAACTGAACCGACGGAAACAGGAACGAAGCAGGTCGCAGTAATGACGAGCAGACCGGATATACTTCATGATTTCCTCATGAAGAAGAAGATTCTTACGGATGGACCTAGCTCTTCGGATTACTCATATCCCTTTGCTGTAAGGATTCTTGAGCTCCCTGCATCGCTTATTGCAGAGATAGAGGGTCTTGATGGTGTTTTGGGCGTTTCCGAGTACACCGAGCCAAACCTGCCGATGGGCAGTGGTGTAGGCGGGCCAGCTCCTCTGCTCGACGTCATAAACGAGAGGCATGGCATCGATTCCGCCTGGGACAAGAACTTTACGGGCAAGAACGTAAAGGTCGCCATTCCCGACACTGGTATTGACTTTGCAAACCTCGATCTCATTGGTACGCAGGCGCGAGATACGAGCACCTCCTCAGTTAGCGACGAAACTGTCGTTGAAGCTGCCGTTGAAGGGCAGGACAATGCCACCCTGCCCCACAGGAACATCATAAAGGATACCGAGCAACTGTTCCTGAACGGGACTCCGATGTCTGTGACGAGCTACGCGATTAATTACAGTACTGGGTACGTTACCTTCACCACTCCCCTAGGCGTAGGCGACGTGATAACTGCGTCATACGAATATTATTCTCCATATTACGGATGGCCAATCGTCTTCGACCCGATGTCCGTTTCGACTTATATAAAGAACAAATATCCAGATGAAACCTGGTTCGTCAATGCGACACAGAATGGCACGGACCTCTTCCCAGCGAGTCGTCGAATCAGAATCGACGGAAAAAACGATTTTGCAGTGCTAGAGATGTGGGGAAGTGACGATGCGGAGGATGTTTGGTACCAGCCGCCGGGTGCTCCTAAGACCACTGATTTCGATCTCACAGATCTTTACATCACGAGAGACCAAGACTTCTGGTACTTCGGATTCCACACCAAGAAGGGAAACGTCAACAAGACCTACGGTCTATACATCGATGTCGACAATGCCACATCTGGTTCGCGGTATGATCCTGTCGGAAATTTGGTTGACACGAATGCCTCCCATTCTGACTTTATCGTGGATGTACAGTTTAGTCCCAACGGAAGTCTCATAGCAACCGCCTCGAGAGACAAGATGGCCAAGATATGGGGCAAGGACGGCAATCTACTCTTTGACCTCTTTGGTCACCTCTCATCACCCCATTCGGTTGCGTGGTCCCCTAATGGCAGCCTTTTGGCAACGGCGGAAATCGGCTTTGTGAGGATATGGGATCCCTTGACCGGTACTCAGATAAGAGAGATTAAGTTGGAGGAGAACATCGATCCAAGTGCGAGGTCCGTCCTCAGTTTCAGTCAGAACGGATCCTGGATTGCTGTGGGCGGAGGGGAGCTATACAAAATCTTCATTTTTGATGTTGCAGATGGAAGTAAGGTTGGGTACCTGAGACCCGTGAACTCAATCCCCTACTCTGTAGCGTTCAACCCATCATCTGATCACGCGGATGCAATTGCCATAGGATTCAACAACAGGGACGTCTCCGTCTACTATGTTAATGGCACTAATCTCAACAATGCATCAGGAGGTATCCCGTTCAAGGTCCTAAAAGCCCCAGAAGGACATTCTCAGAAGGTTCAAAGTGTTTGCTGGTCTCCTGATGGAGCGAGACTTGCATCCTCTGCTGCGGAAGACAACGTGAAGGTCTGGGATGTGTGGGGGACAGGTTCCGTGGAAAATCTCATAGGGCTTGTCGCTGACGTGAGAAATCTTGAATGGACCGCGGACAAGATCGCGGCGGGCGACTTGTATGGAACAGTGATGATTTGGCAGGAAGTTGGGCCCTCATTCAACCCTATTTTCTCCCAGCAGGCAAGCGAAGAACAGATTGGCGGTGTTTCCATCTCACCCACAGAGAACAAGGTCGCAACGGTCGCGGACGATACCCAACTCAAGCTTTGGAACATAGGCACCCAGGAATTGGAAAGGATTTTCATCCACAAGCTTCCTGATTTTGTCATCTACGCAAACTATACGAATGTCTCGTGGGGCTACGATGAGTATGGATTCCCCTTGAGCGAGAATGACACATTCATGAACGCAACGCTTTACGTCTGGGAAGGTTCCCGTTGGAATGGCTCGAGATTAATCGATATTGGCGGGTCTCAGAAGTACAAGAGCCTGAAGTCTGGCGAAGTCGTCATCAGCGGATTCTTCGAAATGGCTGTACCAAGGAGTGCGTTAGGCGACCCGCCAGGATTCGCTGTGGAGCTCTTCAGCGTGGGAAAGAACGGATCCCATCCTCACGATTCGGCTCCGACGGACATGAATATTCCAGATGGAACCGTGAGTTGGGACAGTAGTTTCAGATCGCTTTCGAATTTCGCCTACAGGAAGATTCAGATATACAAGGTCATGCTTTCTCCAGAGAATTCCACAAAGTCCACCTATCATTTCGGAAACCATCCTGGTGAAAATCTTGTGAAGATGTTCGGAACGATAGGTGTCCTCGTAGTGGACAATCGAACTGAGGGCGTCTACGAAAGGGTGTATGTGGACCTCAACAATGACAAGATATTCGACGATGATGATGTTGTCCTCTATCGCGGGCACGAGATCGGATATCTGGATAATTTCAACTCAACAGCGGCCGCCAGGAATGATCCGCTAAACATATCCACGCCTGACGGAGTCCCTGACATGTCCGCCGGAATGCTCTATTTCATTTCTGATGGAGTTACGCACATCCCTTACTCCGATGTCTATTGCAAGAGAAATCTGATTGAGGACTGCATTGTTCCAAAGAATGGGGAACTCGTTGCGTTTGCAGGAGAACTGGGTTATCAGAAAAGCCACGGGACAAGGATTGCATCAGCGATAGTGGGCCAGGGTAGGCTTGACACGGACCTAGAAGACCCTGACATTGGAAGAGTCCTTGGAGTTGCCCCTGACGCAAAAATCATCATGATTCCGAATGCTTTCGCGAACATATTCGAAGCTTGGTACTTCGCAGTTGAGGGGTATGACGGTATCCCAAATACAGGAGACGAGGCAGACATAGTCGTCAACGGATTCAACTTTGCTCGCATGGTGAATGATGGATGGGATGTGTACAGCAGATTCGCTGATTGGGCTACTGCCAAACGCTCAAAGTCAAACACTGTCTTCGTCGCTAGCGCTGGGAATGATGGATTTGGATACGGAACAATGAACTCTCCGGCCTCCGCACCTGCGGTCATTGCTGTCGGTGTCGCAACAGACTATACTACGGATTCCTCTCTCCATCCTGCTCACCTCGGAAAAGAGGGATCCAATCCCAAGTGGGGAGATGTGATGCCCTACTCTTCGAGAGGAATGACCCCAATGGGTGTCCCGAAACCAGACGTTCTCGCGATCGGGATAGCGAATGTTGATGACCCCCTTTGGATACGAGACGATGGCAGCAACGCAACCACCCTCAGAGCTGGACTTTTCGAGGGGTCCCACGTTTCCGCGGCAGTAGCAGGAGGTGTTCTCGCACTCATATTTGAGGCCTTCAATTCTAGCCATCAGAGATTCCCCATGATTGATGAGGCAAGGGCGATATTGAAATCCTCAGCAGACAACCTCAACAACGATGTCCTATCGCAAGGGGCAGGATTCGTCAATGCAAGCCGAGCAGTGGACTTGGCGGCTAGAACAAGTGGCATAATCGTTGAACCCACATACTGGGTTCCTGGTTCCTATGGAGGTGCCAAACCAGAGGCATTTGCAAAACTGATGTTCCCCGGGGAGAGTGATTCCATCAGCCTTGCTGTAGAGAATGTTAATCTGACATCCTCTGCTTCAGTCCAAGCAAGCGATGCCGTATTCAAAAAGACAGCAACCTACTATACGGATGGTGTAACTAAAGAGGACTTCTGGTATTCCATCGACGGAAGACTGACCTACTGGATCAATGAAACCGGACTGTATAAGATCATTCCAGATCCCTTCAATCTCAACGTTTACACCCTCATCCAAACTTCAATAGATTCCGATCTGTGGAACTCCTCGAATCTCATCAAGGTCACAGCATGGGCGAACTTCACAGAAATTGATACGGACAATAATGGCATGATCATAAGGGAGACTCTAGACCCGGTAATGATATTGGAGCTTCGGGACTGGGAGAATCTCGATATCAATCCAGATCTGGACCTCGACGTTCCGAGCACATACATGTTCCCAACCGAAACGAACACATTTACGCGGTGCAACAACATTGCGAATGTTCTTGAAGCTACAGTTCATGATCCTGCCTCGAGGACTCGCGACGCGTTGATCATAAACCTCAAACCTACCCCGGGGAAGGAGGAGGAGGGACTATACTGGAGGTTGAAGATTGAATTCTTTGAGAGGTTTGACTGGAACTGGCTCTCTCTTGGCAGCACTTCCTTCACGGTGCCCGCCGGAAATAAGACGAATCTCACCGCAACCATCAATGTGCCTCCTGATGTTGGCATAGGTTCCTATGAGGGAGCTATCTATCTCACCACGAACGGTAATACGTCAGTGATACCTGTCCTCGTGAACATCGCTTCGAGGGAAACGCGCTTCACCTTCGGCGGCTTTTCGACGATATCTCAGGACCTCTACAACAACACCAAGATAGGGGGAGGAATGGGCGGAGGATTCGAAGGCGACCTTGAGAAATCAGGCGACTGGAGATACTTCTTTATCGATGTACCGGAGGAAGGGAAGTTCATGGACCCGTTCAACTTCAAGTTCTGGCTCGATGTTACCTGGAACTATAAGCCCTCAGACATAGACATCCATGCTTTCGGCAGGGGACTGAACCCTACGGTTGGAGACTACTCAGATAGCAGCAGATATGGGAGTTACACGCTCACCGAGACAGGAGCAAGTGAGGATTCTGACGAGTTCAAAACCATCACTAACACCAGCCAGGAGATAATAACTCCTCCACTCAAGTCCGGTTTGAATGTTATTGCTCTTCACTGCGTCATGTTCAATGGAACCGAATCCGAGGAAAACGTCTCGGGTCAGGTTGGCTGGGTGGAAATCACACCAGTGGAGCTCAAGAAAATCACAAACCAACTCGCTGGAGAGGCTCGGTTGAATTTCGTTTCCAATTTTGACTGGTCGGAGGGAATGGAGACAAACGCGGTTGGTCCCGCGCAAATGGAGAAATTCGAAAACTTAGAGATATACTACGATAAGAAAATCGTGGATGAGTTTCTCGCGAGAGAGAGGACATTCATAGAAGCGCTGGCAGACGGAAATTACACCTACGTCATAAGAGTCAAGAATGCCCTCATCTTTGATGTCCACATCTGGGGAAAGGATGATGCTCCTGATTTAGATCTTGGAATTTTCCTGGACGCCAATGGAAACAAGGAAGCAGAAGCCAACGAGTTTGTTGAGTACGATGCAGATGCGGATGCGGACGAGCAGGTCAAATTGAAGGCGCCGAAGGATGGCCAATATATAGTCAAGGTTCTCGGTTTTAGCACTAGGGACCCCGGTCACTTCGATATCGAGATAAGCGTAACGATAGCTGGTGTCGAAGGTTACAAGATGGTTGATGCGCCCGAGGGACCGATTCAAGCAAACGTACCGTTGAGTTTCGGCATGACCTGGAAATTCATGGGTGATTCTGAGGATAGGGATTACGGCGGTGTTCTTACCATCGGTCCTCCCGGAGCACCAGAAGCTATCCTCATTCCGGTGACGATCTCGCTTGACAGACAGTCGCCGGCGATGGCTGGACTTGTCATAAGCAGTGGCGACAAGCAAGTGAATCATCTGGACAATAGAACTACGAACCAGATTCAGCCACAGTTCTCGGTTTCGGTATCCGATCTTGAGAGGGGAGAGTTGGCTCCAGAACTGTGCGCGGTCTATTTTGATGGTGAAGACGTCACGCCTTGGACTACAGTGGATATCGGATTCGTTCGAAACGCCGAAAACGTATATGGATATTGGGCGGGAGGAATCCTTTACACCCCAATCGGTCCGATCTCCGAGGGTGTGCACAATATCACATTCATCGCAGGGGATGCAGCCACCAACAGGGTTATCAGGGACTTCATAATCGTGATGGATACTCAAGCACCACCTCTCGCACTGGATCAGCCCTCAATTGTCTACACTCAGAGCAACGAAACAAAGATTAGTGGAGCAACAGAGGCATCGGCGACAGTCTTCGTTAGGTCAGATATCCTCGTTGCGGACGAGGAAGGAAGATTCGAGACAATCGTCTCGCTCGTTAATGGGACAAATATCATCCCAGTGAGGGCTGTCGACTGGTTTGGCAAGACGGCCTCTGGTGATCTTGTCTCAGCAAATGACAATTCGGTAACGATTGAAATCATCTCTGATTCTGTTTCCCCGACGTTCGAGCGGATTGATTATTCCTCAATCACAAACGAAGAGTTCGCAACGATTGCTGGGCATGTTGATGACCTTGTGTCACTGCAGCCCGAGGAACGCTTGGATCTGACCATGCTCTCATTGAGGGCATCAGATGTCGATGTCCCCGTCCAGAGTGACGGCTCCTTCTACGCGATAGTACCACTTCCATTAGAGGG